>NZ_JBVIQN010000008.1:0-255468 GCF_055577005.1 Streptomyces sp. NPDC033221
GCGCGTTCGTAGCGGCGCACCGGCTCGCCGGTGGCCCGGTCGGTGGCGGCCAGCGGCGGCAGGCCGTGGCGCTTGAGGATGCTGTGGGCGGTGGAGGCCGCGACACCGGCACGCGCGGCCAGCCGCAGCGGACCGATCCGGTGCTCGCCCCGCAGGCGCACGACCTTGTTCTCCACCGCTGCTGACGTGCGACGGGGCTGGTGGTGGGGCCGGCTGGAGCGGTCCGTCAGGCCCGCGTGGCCGTGCAGTCGGTAGCGGCCGGCCCAGCGGGCCGCGGTGGTATGGCTGACCTGGAAGCGTTCCGCGGCCCGGCGCAACGGCCAGCCCTCGTCGATGACACATCGGGCCAGCCGCAGCCTGCCGGTCGGGGTCAGTGGAGCGTTACGGTGGATCACGAGGGCCTCCTGCACTCGGCGTAGATGATGCAATCCACACCGAGCCAGAAGGCCCTCACCTCGTTCAAGCACCACTCCAGGCGCGTCGCCTGTCACCAACGTCCCGGGACAGCACAGCTAGAGCGGACGGCGGCCAAAAAGCCCGACAGCGATCAGGCCGCCACGCGACCCGGTACCTTACGTGCTTCCGACACGTACATGACGCATCGTTTTCAGGGGGACCTTCGTGACCATGCCGCCGCCTCCGGGCCAGCACCCGTACGGGCAGAATCCCTACGGTCAGAACCCGTACCCGCAGGCACCGAACGCACCGTACGGACAGCCGCCGCAGGGGCCGAGCCCCTACGGCCAGCCCCCGCAGGCTCCTCAGGCGCCGTACGGCCAGCCTCAGGGCGGCTACGCGTATCCGCCGCAAGCGCCGCAGCAGCAAGGGGCCCCTTGGCCGCAGGCGGCTCCCCCGCAGCAGCCTTACGGTGTGCCGCCTCAGGGACCGACGCCTCAGCCGCCCAGTCCGCAGCGACCGGACACCGTGGGCCGGAAGGTCACTCGTGTCGTCATGACCCTCGTCGTCATGGGCCTGGTGCTCGGAGGGCTCGCGGCCTTCAACTCCTTCTTCAGCACGGACGCCAACAAGGCAGCCGTCGGTGACTGCATGAAGAACAACGGCACGACCATCCGGCCGGACCTGGAGAAGGTGGACTGCGCCGGCTCCGATGCCGCCTACAAGGTTGCCGAGGTGCACGAGAACACCACCGACGAGAAGCTGTGCGACCTGACGAAGTACAACGCCTACACGGAAGCCACCGGACGCAGGGGCCGCCACAAGATTCTGCTCTGCCTTGAGGACATGAAGAAGTAGGGCAGGGCTGGTTTCACGTGAAACACGGCGGCTCTCCGCTGCCGTGTTTCACGTGAAACAACGGACTCAGCTCTGCTCGGCCCACCACTCCCGAAGGGCCGCGACGGCCTGGTCCCGCTCCATTGGGCCGTTCTCCAGCCGGAGTTCCAGCATGTGCTTGTACGCCTTGCCGACCGCAGGGCCGGGAACGACGCCGAGAATTTGCATGATGTCGTTGCCGTCCAGGTCCGGCCGGATCGAGTCCAGCTCCTCCTGCTCCTGCAGACGCGCGATCCGCTCCTCCAGCCCGTCGTAGGCACGGGAGAGAGCGTTGGCCTTGCGCTTGTTGCGCGTCGTGCAGTCCGAGCGCGTCAGCTTGTGCAGCCGGCGCAGCTGCGGGCCCGCGTCCCGCACATACCGGCGGACCGCGGAGTCGGTCCACTCGCCCGTCCCGTAGCCGTGGAAGCGCAGGTGCAGCTCCACCAGGAGCGACACGTCCTTGATCATGTCGTTGGAGTACTTCAGCGCGGTCATCCGCTTCTTGGTCATCTTCGCGCCCACCACCTCGTGGTGGTGGAAGGAGACCCGACCGTCGCTCTCGAAGCGCCGCGTCTTCGGCTTGCCGATGTCGTGCAGCAGCGCCGCCAGCCGCAGCACCAGGTCCGGCCCGTCCTCTTCGAGGTCGATGGCCTGCTCCAGCACCGTCAGCGAGTGCTCATAGACGTCCTTGTGGCGGTGATGTTCGTCACGTTCCAGTCGCAGGGCGGGCAGCTCCGGCAGCACCCGGTCAGCGATTCCGGTGTCGACCAGCAGCTTGAGGCCCTTGCGCGGATGGGCTCCCAGCAGCAGCTTGTTCAGCTCGTCCCGCACCCGCTCGGCGGAGACGATGTCGATGCGCTCGGCCATGGCCTTCATGGCGGAGACGACGTCCTCGGCCACCTCGAAGTCCAGCTGGGCCGCGAACCGGGCAGCCCGCATCATCCGCAGTGGATCGTCGGAGAACGACTCCTCCGGCGTACCCGGCGTCCGCAAGACGCGCGCCGCCAGGTCCTCCAGGCCGTTGTGCGGATCGATGAACTCCTTCTGCGGCAGGGCCACCGCCATGGCGTTCACCGTGAAGTCGCGGCGCACCAGATCCTGCTCGATGGAGTCGCCGTAGGACACCTCGGGCTTGCGCGAGGTCCGGTCGTACGCCTCGGAGCGGTACGTGGTGACCTCGATGTCGAACGAGTCCTTCTTGCAGCCGACCGTGCCGAAGGCGATGCCGACCTCCCACACCGCGTCCGCCCATGGCCGGACGATCCGCAGCACGTCCTCGGGACGGGCGTCGGTGGTGAAATCCAGGTCGTTGCCGAGCCGGCCGAGCAGGGCGTCCCGCACCGAACCGCCGACCAGGGCAAGCGTGAACCCGGCCTCCTGGAAACGGCGGGCCAGGTCGTCCGCGACGGGGGACACCCGCAACAGTTCACCGACGGCACGGCGCTGCGCCTGGCTCAGCGCGCTCGTCGGCTGCGGGGTCCGCTCGGGCTGCGGGGCGAGGAAGTCATTGTTGGCGTTCGGCACAACAAAACAGGGTACGTGGCTGCGTCCGGCCCGGCGTCCCGTCGCCTCCCTCATCCGGCATCCCCACGGAAAGAGGACAAGGCCTTCCCGCGACCGGGCATCAGGCGATCTTGTGGAGCAGTCCCCAGCACTTCACCACAGCAGGTCTCGTTACCATGCGTGGACGCACATTCCGACGACCACTGACGACGACGAGGGACGGACGAACGCGTGGCCGAGGCGGCAGGGTTCCAGGGGAGTGAACGGCCGCGCGGTCGGTGGTTGCGCCGGGCCGCGGCACTGATCGCCGGGGTGCCGTTGCTTGCGGCGATGGTGCAGCTCCCGGACGCCCCCGAAGCCCGTGCCGCCGGTCCGCGCACCGTCGACGTCTCCATCGACGCGCTCACGCCCAACGCGCCGAAGAAGGACGACACCCTCACCATCTCCGGCACCCTCACCAACCGCAGCGACTCCGCGGTCACCGATGCGCACGTGGGCCTGCGGCGAGGGCCTGCCCTCAGCAGTCGCAGCGCCATCGACACGACCGCCAAGCGCACCGGCTTCTCGCCCGGCGCGGACGGTGAGGAGATCGAGAAACGCACCCAGAAGATCGACACGCTGGCTCCGGGTGTCAGCCGCACCTTCACCCTCCACGTGCCGGTCAAGGATCTCGGTCTGGGTGGCGACGGTGTCTACCCGCTCGGCGTGTCCCTGTCCGGCCGGTCCGGCGGCGCCTCGTACGACCAGGTGCTCGGCGTCCAGCGGACGTTCCTGCCCTGGCAGACCTCCGACGTGGCGAAGAAGAGTCAGCTCACGTACCTGTGGCCGTTGATCTCCTCGACGCACATCACCGCGGAAACCGACGCGGACGCGGAGCAGACCCCCGTCTTCCGCAACGACAACCTGGCCGCGGAGATCGCCCCCGGCGGGCGGCTCCAGCAGCTCGTGGCGCTCGGCAAGGACCTCCCCGTCACCTTCGTCATCGATCCCGACGTGCTCGCGTCCGTCGACGCGATGACCAAGGCCTACAAGGTCGAAGGACCGAACGGTCCCACGCCGGGCAAGAACCAGGCGGTCGCCAAGCAGTGGCTGAAGCAGGTGGAGGAGGCCGTGAAGACCCATGAGGTCGTCGCGCTCCCCTTCGGCGACCCCGATCTGGCCTCCCTCGCCCACCGCGGCAAGGAGGTCCCCAGCGCACTCGGTCACCTCGGCCCGGCCACGACGCTGGCGGCCACGACCGTGGAGACGATCCTGGGCGTCAAGCCCCGTACCGACTTCGCCTGGCCCGCCGAGGGTGCCGTCGACTCCTCGATCGTCGATGTGGCCACCTCCGGCGGCGCCCACAACATCATCACCCGCAGCGACAGCCTCCAGGACAACGGCCTCTCCTACAGCCCGACGGCGGCCCGTCCCATCGGCGGCGGGAACACCGCGATCGTCGCGGACGCGCGACTGTCCACCGCCTTCCAGGGCGATCTGGCCAAGGCCGAGAACTCCACCCTCGCGATTCAGGAGTTCCTCGCCCAGAGCCTGATGGTCAACGGCCAGGAGCCCGAGCGGCAGCGCAACATCGTCGTCGCCCCGCAGCGCACGCCGTCGGTCAGCCAGGCCCAGGCGATGGCCGCCGGTGTGAAGAATCTGGTGCCGGGCCGCTGGGCCGAGCCGCTGAACCTGGCGGGTGCCGCCAAGGCCGCGCCCGACCCGAACGCCAACCGCGACGTGCCCAGGAGCTCCGAGTACCCGGCGTTGCTGCGCAAGCAGGAACTGCCGACCGAGGCCTTCGAAGAGATCCAGGACACCCAGACCACGCTGGACGACTTCCAGGTCGTGCTGGCCCACCCAGGCCGGGTGGTGACGCCGTTCGGCAACGCCATCAGGCGGGAGATGTCGACCGAGTGGCGGGGCGACGAGGAGGGTGCCGCGGCGTTCCGCAGTTCCGTCCGTACCTACCTCAGAAGCCTGACGAAGAACGTGCAGCTGATCCAGAAGTCGGACGCGACGCTCTCCGGACGCAGCGCGACCATCCCGGTGACGGTGCAGAACAACCTGGTCCAGGGTGTGAAGGGCCTGACGCTGGAACTCACGTCCTCGCAGCCCAACCGCCTCGACACGGGCGAGCCGCAGGAGATCACGGTCGACGGCGGCCACAGCCAGTCGTTCAAGTTCGACACGACGGCGAACGCCAACGGTCCCGTGCAGGTGACGGCGCAGCTCTACACCGCCGAGGGCAAGCCGTACGGCCTGCCGATGACCTTCCAGGTCAACGTCACCGAGATCACCTCGACGATCATGCTCGTCATCGCGGGCGGCGTACTGCTGCTCGTCCTCGCCGGTGTGCGGATCTACCTCCAGCGCAAGCGGGCCGGAACCCGGCGCGACGAGGAGGAGTCCGACGGTGGCGAGGGACCTGACGGAGCCGACGGGGCCGACGGCGGCAGCGGGGACGGCGGCGGTACGGACGGTGACGAGCCGGTGCAGCCGGGTGACCCCAAGCCGGACACCGGTTCGGAAAGCACGGACGCCTCCGGCTCAGGTGAGAAAGTGGACCGTTGATAGATGGCGGGGCCGGATGGCCGGCGACGGATGAGGTGGGGCAGCGATGAATGCGCCGTACGACGGTGACCGCAGCAGGGGTGCGCACGGCACCCCCGCGGGTCAGGGACCGCCGACGCCCCAGGGGCAACCGCCCCATGACCCGTACATGCAGGACGCGTACGCCAACGACCCGTACCGGTCGCAGGACCCCACGACTCAGGACCCGGTGAACGACGTCTTCTACGACCGGTCGGCCCACCCCCCGCCGCCTCCCGGCCAGGCCCCCAACCCGCTCTATCAGCAGCCGCCTGCGCCGCAGCACACTCCCGACCCCCAGGTGTGGGCCCCACCGCCACCCCCTGAGCCCCAGGGACCGACCCGGCACCTGCCCTACGGGGACGACGCCGCCACGACGCAGTACGTGGGGGTGGACGACCTCATCACGCAGGCCGCCGACGAGCGCCCGGAGCCGGACGCCTTCGCGCATCTGTACCGGGACCAGCAGCAGTCCTACGACCCTCAGCGCCCGTATGAACCGCAGCGGCCGCATGAAGCTCAGCAGCCTTATGGTCAGCAACGGCCGTACGAGCAGCAACGCCCGTATGAGCAGCAGCAGCCGATGACACCGCCGCAGGAGCCCGTTGCGCAGGCCGCCGCCGTGCCGGAACAGCCGCCCGCGCCCGTCCCGGAGCCGGCCGCGCCCGCCAAGCGCTCCGGCGGGCGCGCCTCGGGGCTGCTGAAGTCCAGCGCGGTCATGGCCGCCGGCACGCTGGTCTCCCGCATCCTGGGCTTCGTCCGCAACCTCGTCATCGCCGCGGCGATCGGCGTCGGCACCCTCAACGACTCGTACCAGGTCGCCAACACCCTGCCGACGATGATCTACATCCTCGTCGGTGGCGGCGCGCTGAACGCGGTGTTCATCCCGCAGCTGGTACGGGCCATGAAGAACGACGAAGACGGCGGCGAGGCGTACGCCAACCGCCTCCTGACCCTGGTCACCGTGCTGATGGCCGGCGTCACCACGGTCTGTGTGCTGGCGGCGCCGGTCTTCATCGGCATGATGTCGCCGAAGATCGCCTCCGATCCCGAGCAGATGGAAGTCGCGGTCGCCTTTGCGCGCTATTGCCTGCCGACCATGTTCTTCATGGGCGTGCACGTCGTGCTCGGACAGATCCTCAACGCCCGCGGCCGGTTCGGCGCGATGATGTGGACCCCGGTCCTCAACAACATCATCGTGATCGCCACGTTCGGCGCGTTCATCTGGGTCTTCGGCAGCTTCTCGCAGAGCGGCGTGAGCGCGGGCAACGTCTCCGCCGACGCGATCCGGCTGCTGGGCCTCGGCACACTGCTCGGGCTGACCGTGCAGGCGCTCGCCATGTTCCCCTACCTCCGGGACGCCGGATTCCGGCTGCGGCCCCGATTCGACTGGCGTGGGCACGGGCTCGGCAAGGCCGCCCGGCTCGCCAAGTGGACCTTCTTCTTCGTCCTCGCCAACCAGCTCGGCATGGTCGTGGTGACCCAGATCGCCACCTGGGCCGGTTCGGTGGCCGAGGGCGAGGGCCACTCCGGCACCGGTATCACCGCCTACAACTACGCGCTGCAGCTCTGGCAGATGCCGCAGGCCATCATCACCGTCTCGGTCATGACCGCCGTCCTGCCGCGCATCTCCCGGGCCGCGCACGACGGGGACGTCACCGCCGTACGCGACGACATCTCCTACGGGCTGCGGACCTCCGCGGTGGCCATCGTGCCGTGCGCCTTCGCGTTCGTGGCGCTCGGTGTGCCCATGGCGACCCTGATGTTCTCCAGCGCCGGCGCCGGTGCCACCAACATCGGTTACGTGATCATGGCGTTCGGGCTGGGCCTGATCCCGTACTCCGCGCAGTACGTCATCCTGCGGGGTTTCTACGCCTACGAGGACACCCGCACGCCGTTCTTCAACACGGTGATCGTCGCCGCCGTCAACGCGGCGGGCTCCGGACTGTGCTTCCTCCTGCTGCCGGCCCGCTGGGTCGTGGTGGGCCTCGCGGCCTCCTATGGACTGGCCTACGCCGTCGGCGTCGGCGTGGCCTGGCGGCGCCTGCGCACACGGCTGGGCGGCGACCTGGACGGGCCGCACGTCATTCGTACGTACGCCCGGCTCGCCGGTGCCTGTGTCCCCGCCGCGCTGGTCGGCGGGGCGGCCGCATACGGAATCACCCTGGCGCTCGGCAGCGGGGTCACCGGTTCGCTGGCCGCCTTGGTCGGCGGCGGTGTCACACTGATCGCCGTCTTCTTCCTCGCCGCGAAGCGGATGCGGGTCGAGGAGATGAACGCCATGGTCGGCATGGTGCGCGCCAAGCTGGGTCGCTGAGCGGGCACAACCATCGGCCGCAACCGTGTGTCGTGCATAGTGGCGGACTGTGGGCACAATTGTCTTGGCTCGTAGAGCCTGCAACGGATGGGGAGGCAGGAACGACGGTGGCGGAACGGAGCACGGCTGCCGTCGACGTGGCCGACACGAGCGGTGAGAAACCGCTGACCGCCCAGGCGGGAGAGGCCACGAACGACGGTGCGGAGGCCGAGAGCGTAACCGGCACGGACAAGGACACCGCACGCACCGGCGATCAGCCTGCCGCGGTGACCGACACCGAGCCGCCCGAACTGCACAGCGGCCACAAGCTCGCCAGACGCTACCGCCTGGAGGAGTGCGTCACCCGTCTGGACGGATTCAGCAGCTGGCGTGCGGTCGACGAGAAACTGCGCCGTGCTGTCGGCGTACACATCCTGCCCGCGGACCACCCGCGTGCCCGCCCCGTGCTGTCCGCCGCGCGCTCCGCCGCGCTGCTCGGTGACCCCCGCTTCGTGCAGGTCCTCGACGCGGTCGAGGAGAACGACCTCGTCTACGTCGTGCACGAGTGGCTGCCGGACGCCACGGAACTGACCGCCGTACTCGCGAGCGGCCCACTCGAACCGCACGACGCCTATCAGCTCGTCAGCCAGGTCTCCCAGGCCATGGCCGCCGCCCACCGGGAAGGCCTGTCCCATCTCAGGCTCAACCCCGGTTCGGTGCTGCGGACCGAGTCCGGGCAGTACCGCATCCGCGGCCTGGCCGTGATGGCGGCGCTGCGCGGCATCACCAGCGAGCACCCGCAGCGCACGGACACCGAGGCCATCGGCGCGCTCCTGTACGCCGCGCTGACCCAGCGCTGGCCGTACGAGAGCGACGCGTACGGCCTGTCGGGGCTGCCCAAGGACATCGGCATGATCCCGCCGGACCAGGTACGGGCCGGGGTTCACCGCGGCCTGTCCGAGCTGGCCATGCGGGCGCTGGTCAACGACGGTGCCACCGCCTCCCGCCAGGAGCCGGCCTGCACCACTCCGGAAGAGCTGGCGAAGGCCGTCACGGCCATACCGCGTATCCGTCCGCCGGAGACGTCCTTCACCTCCCCGCCGCCCTACCAGCGCACTGCCTTCCAGCAGGGCTCGTACGGGCAGCCCCCGTCGCGCAACGGCGGCGCGACGGCACGGACCGCGCCCGTGCCCACCCCGCCGCCGCCCCTGCAGAGCCGTACCGGCCGTGCCCTGAAGTGGTGCGTGTCCGGACTGCTCATCGCGGCCCTGGGTCTCGGGAGCTGGCAGCTGGCGGACACCCTCTTGAAGGGTGAGGGCCAGGAAAACCAGGAGAGCACACAGCCCGAGAGCGGTCAGCAGAAGAAGCCCGCCCCGAAGCCGATCAAGATCGACGGCGCTACCGAGTTCTCTCCCCGGACCAGCTCCCCCATCAGCGGCTCGGGGAACCGGCCCCCCAACGCTGTGGACGGAGACCCGGCGACCGCCTGGGTGACCAAGCAGTTCTTCGGCTGGGCCAACTTCGGCAACCTGGACAACCGTGCGGACGGCAGTGGGCTCGTCGTCGACCTGGGAAGTGTGCAGGAGATCTCCAGCGTCGAGGTCAGCATGTACCGGCCGGGCCAGACGGCCGAGGTCCTGGCGGCCCCCGACTCCGCCTCCGACCCGACCACCCTCAGCGCGTTCTCGCAGCGGCTGTCCAAGCTGGAGAAGGCGGGCAACACTCTGTCCGTGAAGCTCGACAAGCCCGTCAAGGCGCGTTACGTCCTGGTCCACATCACGGAACTGCCCAGCGACGGGGGCGGCTACCGGGGCGGCATCTCGGAGATCAAGGTCAATGGCTGACCCCTTCGAGCGCCCTGAACGGGGCGCTCGAAGGGCCTGACCCGCTTCTCGGCAACGGGGTCCGGCCGACTCACGAGCTTGTTTACTTCCTGCGGGGGACCGGCTTCAATGGGGCCCAGATATCCGCTACCCGCACAGGGGGGCACGTGGAGGCGGGGACCAACGGGCCTCACGACGTAAGTGACAGCGATCTTCTCGCTCGCCACGTCAAAGGCGACCCCGACGCCTTCGGCGAGATAGTCCGGCGCCACCGTGACCGGCTCTGGGCGGTGGCGCTTCGTACGCTCGGCGACCGGGAAGAAGCAGCCGACGCCGTGCAGGACGCTCTTGTATCGGCCTACCGGGCCGCCCACACCTTCCGCGGCCAGTCGGCCGTCACCACCTGGCTGCACCGCATCACGGTCAACGCCTGTCTGGACCGGGCCCGCAAAGCGGCCTCCCGCCGTACGTCGCCGGTCGCGGAGACCGAGCGACTGGAGCAGCTGCTGGAGCCGCACGAGTCCGCCGCCGTGCCGGCCGAGCGACAGGATCTGCACCGGGAACTGCTCAGCGCGCTGCGCACCCTGCCCGAAGAACAACGTGCCGCGCTGGTCCTCGTTGACATGCAGGGATATCCGGTGGCCGAGGCCGCGGCGATCCTCGACGTCCCCACGGGGACAGTGAAGAGCCGTTGTGCACGGGGCCGCGCACGGCTTCTTCCGATGCTCACCCATCTGCGCCCGAATGAAGGGGATAGCAGACCCGTCAGCCGGGGAAGGAACCGGGCGCAGGGGACATCCGTCCCAGAGGCGGCAGGGCCGAAGGACACAGATGCCGTGAAGGGCGGAGGTGGGCGCTCGTGACTTCTACGACCGACACGGACGAGCACCCGGAGGTTGCCGAGATCTCCGCGCTTACGGACGGTCTGCTCTCCCCGTCCCGTACCGCCGATCTACGCGATCACCTGGCGTGCTGTGAGCTGTGCGAGGACGTGCATGCCTCCTTGGAGGAGATCCGGGGCCTGCTGGGCACGCTCCCGGGCCCTACGCGTATGCCGGCCGATGTCGCGGGACGTATTGACGCGGCGCTGGCGGCCGAGGCGCTGCTCGACTCCACCGCGCCGAACCAGGAATCGGCTGTTTCACGTGAAACCCCGGCGGCTGTGGCCACCCCCGTTTCACGTGAAACCGAGGCAGCGCCGTCCATCGCCTCTCCCGGCTCCGTCACCCGGCCCGCGGGACGCCCCCGGGCGGCTTCCGGCCCCGGGCGCCGGACAGCCGGTGCCCGGTCCCGAGGCCGGCGCTGGCCGAGGGCGCTGCTCGGCGCCGCGGCCGCCGCGGCGGTCATCGGTGTCGGCGGGATCGTCTTTCAGAACGCGGGCACCGGAACCGGCCAGACCTCCGCGCAGAAGGCGCACACCAAGGCGTCCGAGAAGAGCACCGGAAACGCCTCCGCGCTGACGTCCGCCACGCTGGAGACGCGGGTACACGACCTGCTCAGCTCGTCGAGCGCCAAGAAGGCTCCGGATGTCGGCACACAGAGTTCTCCCGACGCCCCGCTGCGCGGTGCGAAGGACACCGTTCCGTCCTGCGTCCAGCGCGGTACCGGGCGCCCCGATGTCCCCCTGGCGTCCGCGCACAGCTCCTACGAGGGCCAGGACGCGTATCTCGTGGTGCTGCCGCACCCGACCGACGTCGACCGCGTCACGGCCTACGTCATCGCGTCCTCCTGCGTCTCGGCGTCTCCGCCGGCCCCTGGGAAGGTTCTGCTGACCCACTCGTACCGGCGAGTCTGAACCGGCGGCAAGGGCGCCGGGGCACCGCGGGAATGCTTGCCCCGTAGGATCCGTTGGGTGGGGTGAGAGTTCACCGAGAGCCCCAGCAAGCAGTCGGCAGAGACAAGGAAGACACCCGTGAGCGACGTCCGTAACGTGATCATCATCGGCTCCGGGCCCGCGGGCTACACCGCCGCGCTCTACACCGCCCGTGCCTCCCTGAAGCCGCTGGTCTTCGAGGGCGCCGTCACCGCCGGTGGCGCGCTGATGAACACCACCGAGGTGGAGAACTTCCCCGGGTTCCGTGACGGCATCATGGGCCCGGACCTGATGGACAACATGCGCGCCCAGGCCGAGCGCTTCGGTGCCGAGCTCGTTGCGGACGACATCGTCTCGGTCGACCTGACCGGAGAGATCAAGACCGTCACCGACACCGCCGGCACCGTGCACCGCGCCAAGGCCGTGATCGTCACCACCGGTTCCCAGCACCGCAAGCTGGGCCTGCCGCGTGAGGACGAGCTGTCCGGCCGCGGTGTCTCGTGGTGCGCCACCTGCGACGGGTTCTTCTTCAAGGACCAGGACATCGCCGTGGTCGGCGGCGGCGACACCGCGATGGAGGAGGCCACCTTCCTCTCCCGCTTCGCCAAGTCGGTCACGATCATCCACCGCCGCGACACGCTACGGGCCAGCAAGGCGATGCAGGAGCGTGCCTTCGCCGACCCGAAGATCAGCTTCGTCTGGGACAGCGAGGTCGCCGAGATCCACGGCGAGAACAAGCTCTCCGGCCTGACGCTGCGCAACCTGAAGACCGGCGAGACCTCGGAGTCCCCGGTGACCGGCCTGTTCATCGCGATCGGCCACGACCCGCGGACCGAGCTGTTCAAGGGCCAGCTGGAGCTGGACGACGAGGGCTACCTCCAGGTGGAGTCCCCCAGCACTCGTACGAACATCACGGGCGTCTTCGCCGCCGGCGACGTCGTGGACCACACCTACCGCCAGGCCATCACGGCGGCCGGTACGGGTTGCTCCGCGGCCCTGGACGCCGAGCGGCACCTCGCCGCTCTCTCGGACAGCGAGGACGTGCCCGAGCCGGAGAAGACCGTCTCCGCCTGACCGATCCCCGACGCCCCCCGATGCCCCACCCCACCCAGTAAGGAGACTGCCATGGCCGGTGCCACGGTGACCGTGACGGACGCCAACTTCGAAGAGGTCGTCCTCAAGAGCGACAAGCCCGTACTCGTGGACTTCTGGGCCACCTGGTGCGGCCCGTGCCGCCAGATCGCCCCGTCGCTGGAGGCCATCGCCGCCGAGCACGACGAGATCGTGATCGCCAAGCTGAACACCGACGAGAACCCGACCACCACCGCCAAGTACGGCGTCATGTCGATCCCGACGATGAACGTCTACCAGGGCGGCGAGGTCGTGAAAACCATCGTCGGTGCCAAGCCGAAGGCGATGCTGGAGCGCGAGCTGGGCGACTTCCTCGCCTGATCGCACTCGGCCACCCGCGCGAACGGGCCCGCCCCTCCGGGGGCCGGGCCCGTTCGCGTTGTGCGGGCGGGCCCGGGCTCCAGACGCTGTCGTCGGAGGCTTCCTAGAGCGGACGCAGGGCGGGTTCTTTCTGCACTGCGCCCAGGAGACGGTCGAGGGCCAGCTCCACGTCTTCCTTCCACGAGATCGTGGTGCGCAGCTCAAGCCGCAGGCGGGGGAAGCGGGGGTGTGGGCGGACCGTCTTGAAGCCGACGGCCAGGAGGTGGTCGGCGGGAAGCACACATGCGGGCTCCTTCCAGCGGGCATCACCGAAGGCCTCGACCGCCTTGAAGCCACGGCGGATGAGGTCCTTGGCCACCGTCTGCACCAGCACCCGGCCCAGCCCTTGCCCCTGATACCCCGGCGTCAGCCAGGCCGTGAGGAGCTGTACGGCGTCGGGGGACACCGGGCTCGTGGGGAAAGCCGTCGAGCGCGGCACGTAGGCGGGCGGGGCGTACAGCACAAAGCCGACCGGGATGTCGTCGACATAGGCCACTCGCCCGCAGGAACCCCATTCCAGGAGGACGGCCGAGATCCAGGCCTCCTTCTCCAGCTCTGGCCGGCCCGCTCTTACCGCGGCTTCCCCGCTGACGGGGTCGAGCTCCCAGAAGACGCAGGAGCGGCAGCGCTTGGGGAGATCCGGAAGGTTGTCCAGCGTGAGCGGTACGAGCCGACGGCCCATGAAGACAGGTCCTCGCTTCCCTCGCCCGCCGCACCGCGCGATGCCGCCCGTACCTCCCGCTCGCTGAGCAGGCCACCGACGAAACCACCGACTGCGCCCAGGCCGAAGCCCGCTGCCAGCAGTCCGGTGCGGCTCACCGTTCGCATGGCTTACTCCTTGTTGTGGGGGTTTCCACGTGGATGTGCGCCATACCCGATCGCATCGTATCCACGGTCCGCGTACGCGGGTACCGCCACACAGCAAAGGGCGGGCCGTGTTCCGCAAAGCACCGGAACACGGCCCGCCCCGGGGGCCGGGAGACTCGGGTCAGTCCTCTTCGCCGTTCTCCTCGGCGAGGCTCTTGTCGAGCACCCGGCCCTCTCCGGGGGCCAGGGTGCCGAGGATGCGTTCCAGGTCGTCTATCGAGGCGAACTCGACGACGATCTTGCCCTTCTTCTGCCCCAGATCGACCTTCACCCGGGTCTCGAAGCGGTCGGACAGCCGGGAGGCGAGGCCGGTCAGGGCGGGGGACACCCGGGCACCGGCCCGCGGCTTCTTCGCCTTGGTGGCACCGGCCGGCTCCGAGCCCATCAGCCGTACGATCTCCTCGACCGAACGGACCGACAGCCCCTCGGCGACGATGCGGCGCGCCAGCCGGTCCTGCTCCTCCGAGTCGTCCACGGCGAGCAGGGCGCGGGCGTGCCCCGCGGAGAGCACTCCGGACGCGACCCTGAGCTGCACGGATGTCGAGAGCTTCAGCAGCCGCAGGGTGTTGGAGACCTGCGAGCGCGACCGGCCGATGCGGTCGGCCAGCTCGTCGTGGGTGCACTTGAAGTCCCGCAGCAGCTGGTCGTATGCCGCCGCCTCTTCCAGCGGGTTCAGCTGGGCCCGGTGGAGGTTCTCCAGCAGCGCGTCCAGCAGCAGCTTCTCGTCATCGGTGGCCCGGACGATCGCCGGGATCCGCTCCAGGCCGGCCTCGCGGCAGGCCCGCCAGCGGCGCTCTCCCATGATGAGCTCGTACCGCTGGGGCCCGGTCTGCCGGACGACCACCGGCTGGAGGAGGCCGACCTCCTGGATGGAGGTGACCAGCTCGGCGAGCGCGTCCTCGTCGAAGACCTCGCGCGGCTGCCGCGGGTTGGGCGTGATCGCGTCGAGCGGCAGCTCGGCGAAGTGCGCACCGGCGACCTCCTGCGCCACGTCCGCCACCGCTTCGGTCTGCTGCGGCTCTTCCGTTTCACGTGAAACGGTCTTGGCCGTGATCGAGGTGACCTTCGCCGCCGCCACACCGCGGTCCGTCGGCAGGACCGGCACCGCGGACGGCGATGTCGCTCCCCGGCCCACCGCGGGGCCGGCGTTGTCCGCCGCCTGCGGTGCCGCGGGGATCAGCGCACCGAGCCCGCGGCCCAGTCCTCTACGTCGTTCGCTCACTGATTCCCCTCCGACATGCTGTGCTGTGGTTCGTAGTTCACGGTGAGCCCCTCGGGCCCGGTCCCGGTCCGGGCGACTCCGCGCAGGGCGATCTCCCGGGCCGCTTCCAGGTAGGAGAGCGAGCCGCTGGAGCCCGGGTCGTAGGTGAGGACCGTCTGTCCGTAGCTGGGCGCCTCGGAGATACGGACCGAACGGGGGATGCTGGTGCGCAGCACCTCGCTGCCGAAGTGGTTGCGCACCTCGTCCGCCACCTGGGAGGCCAGCCGGGTCCGGCCGTCGTACATGGTGAGCAGAATCGTCGAGACGTGGAGCTTGGGGTTGAGGTGCCCGCGCACCAGGTCGACGTTGCGCAGGAGCTGGCCGAGGCCTTCCAGTGCGTAGTACTCGCACTGGATGGGGATCAGCACCTCGGCACCGGCGACCAGAGCGTTGACGGTCAGCAGGCCGAGCGAGGGCGGGCAGTCGATGAGGATGTAGTCCAGAGGCTGTTCGTACGCCTTGATGGCCCGGTCCAGCCGGCTTTCCCGCGCTACCAGTGAAACCAGTTCGATCTCGGCGCCAGCCAAGTCGATCGTGGCGGGCGCGCAGAACAGGCCCTCCACGTCGGGCACCGGCACCACGACGCCGGACAGCGGCTTGCTCTCCACCAGCACGTCGTAGATGGAGGGGACTTCGGCGTGATGGTCGATGCCCAGGGCGGTGGAGGCATTGCCCTGGGGGTCGAGGTCGATGACCAGGACACGGGCGCCGTGCAGGGCCAGGGAGGCGGCAAGGTTGACCGTCGTGGTGGTCTTGCCGACCCCGCCCTTCTGGTTGGCGACCACCATGACCCGGGTCTCTTCGGGCCGGGGAAGTGCTTCTCCGGTGCGGCCAAGCGTCTGAACCGCCAGCTGAGCTGCACGACCGATCGGGGTGTCGTCCATCGGGGACGGCGTTTCACGTGAAACGTCATCCCCGAGCGACTCGCTACGGGGACCGGGGACCGGGTCGGTCATCGGTCCCGCGATGTTGGCGTCGGACCGCAAGGATTCACTCTCCTCGACATCAGGCTCGCAGTGCTCAGAGCCTGCCATGCTTTCGGTGTCGTGAACCAGTGAGGTCCGCTCTCCTGTGGATGAACCCACCTCTGTGGATACTTCCGTGACCCGTGTGGGTTTCCGGTCACGCGGCGCGGCAGCCGCGCGACCACGGCTGATGATTCCATGCAGCAGAGAACGACGTTTCACGTGAAACACGATGACAGTGTCGCGTCCGTTTTGTGCGCGACACTCCGCTTTATGTCGTTTTGTTGGCTTTACTGGGGTAGTCAGCGGGCGTGGCGGGCCCGCTCAGCGACGTCGCCCCCTCTGCGCCCGGCTGGGCCTGGCCGCCTTCGCACGCTTGGCCGCGAAGCGCACACCGCCGGGGCTCTCGCCGACCTCGACGCGGACCACGGTCGACAACGGGTCCACGATGCCCTCGCCGACCTGGACGACCGAAGTCTCCACGACGCCGAGCTTGCTCAGCGCGGCACGGGCACCCTTCAGCTCCTCCTCGGCGGTGTCCCCCTTGAGGGCCAGCATCTCGCCGTAAGGACGCAGCAGCGGCACGCCCCAGCCCGCCAGCCGGTCGAGCGGAGCCACCGCACGAGCGGTCACCACATGCACCTGCGGCAGCTTGCCCATGACCTCCTCCGCACGGCCGCGCACCACCGTGACGTGGTCCAGCCCGAGCAGCTCGACCACCTCCTGCAGGAAGTTCGTCCGCCTCAGCAGCGGCTCCAGCAGTGTGATCTTGAGGTCCGGACGCACCAGGGCCAGCGGGATGCCCGGCAGCCCCGCCCCCGAGCCGACATCACAGACGGTGACGCCCTCGGGCACCACCTCGGAGAGCACCGCACAGTTCAGCAGGTGCCGCTCCCACAGCCGCGGCACCTCGCGCGGGCCGATCAGGCCTCTGCGTACGCCCGCGTCGGCGAGCAGCTCGCCGTAACGCACGGCCTCCGGGAAACGCTCACCGAACACCTCGCGCGCCACTTCCGGCGCGGGTGGGAGCTCCGCTGCTGCGTCCGTCACGGGAACCGCCCTTCCTCTGGACTGTTATAAGGCTGACAAGATGTGGCCCCGCCTGCGAGACAGACGGGGCCGGTGACATCAAGGCTGATCGTGGGCTCGGGCCGTCAGGCCGGGAGGACCACCACACAGCGCTGGGGCTCCTCGCCCTCGGACTCGCTGCGCAGCCCCGCCGCCGCCACGGCGTCGTGCACGACCTTGCGCTCGAAGGGGGTCATCGGCTTCAGCTTCACCGGCTCGCCGGTGCCCTTGGCCTCCTCCGCCGCCTTCGCGCCCAGCTCCGCCAGCTCCTCACGCTTCTGCGCCCGGAAACCCGCGATGTCCAGCATCAGGCGGCTGCGGTCGCCGGTCTCGCGGTGCACCGCGAGCCGGGTCAGCTCCTGGAGCGCCTCCAGCACCTCACCGTCCCGGCCCACCAGCTTCTGCAGGTCGCGGCTGGTGGAGTCGCTGATGATCGACACGGCGGCGCGGTCGGCCTCGACGTCCATGTCGATGTCACCGTCGAGATCGGCGATGTCCAGCAGGCCCTCGAGGTAGTCGGCCGCGATCTCACCCTCCTGCTCCAGGCGGGTGAGGGTGTCGGTCCCCTCGGCGGCCGGGGTCCCCCCTGTCGACGACGAGGGGCGGGTCGTGTCCGTCACGGAAGGACTCCTTCTTACTTCTTGGACGGGTGCTTGGGGCGCTGCTGGCCCTTGCGCTGCCCAGACTTGGCGTTACGGGAGCCGGAGGCGGAGGAACCGCCCTTCGGCTTGCTGTCCTGCGGTGCCTTCTTCTCCAGGGACTGCTTCGTCGAAGCGTCCGCGTCGGAGGCACCTGAAGCGCTGGAGCCGGCCCCCGCGCGGGTGCGCCGCTGCGCACCGGCTTCGCCGGCGGCCTTGCCGCTCCCGGCCTGCTTGCCGCTGCCGGTGGGCTGCGTCTGGCGCTGGGACTTGGACTGCCGCTTGGGCTGCTGCCGGTTCTGGCGCGCCTCCTCGGCGACCTTCTTGGCCTCGACCTCGGCCGGGTCCTCCGTGAGCTTGCCCTTGGCCCGCAGGCGCTGCTGGCGCTCGTCGAAGGCCTTGCTGCCCGGGGTGGGGTTCCGGCGGATGACGAACATCTGCTGGCCCATGGTCCACACGTTGGTGGTCAGCCAGTACAGGAGGACGCCGACGGGGAAGCCGGGGAAGCCGATACCGAAGACGGCGAACATGATCGGGAAGACGTACATCAGCATCTTCTGCTGCTGCATGAACGGCGTCTTCACCGTGAGGTCGACGTTCTTGGTCATCAGCTGGCGCTGCGTGTAGAACTGCGACGCCGACATCAGGACGATCATGATGACGGTGACCACGCGGACGTTGGTGACCGAGGCGCCCAGGGCTTCGAGCTTCTCCGGCGTGTCCAGGAACTTCGCGGCCAGCGGGGCACCGAAGATGTGCGCCCGCTGCGCGCTCTCCAGCAGCGACTGGTTGATGACGCCGACAGTCTGGTTGTTCGCGATGTGGCTGAGGACCTGGTACAGCGAGATGAAGAAGGGCGACTGCGCCAGGATCGGCAGGCAGCTGGAGAGCGGGTTGGTGCCCGTCTCCTTGTACAGCTTCATCATCTCTTCGGACTGACGCTGCTTGTCGCTCTTGTAGCGCTCCTGGATCGCCTTCATCTTCGGCTGGAGCGCCTGCATGTTCCGCGTCGACTTGATCTGCTTCACGAAGAGCGGGATCAGGCAGATACGGATCAGCACCACCAGCGAGACGATGGACAGACCCCAGGCCGCGCCACTGTTCTCGTCGAAGATGAGGCTGTAGAACGAGTGGAACTGGACGATGATCCAGGAAACTGCGTAATAGAGAGGACTGAGGATCGTGTCCACGAATCAGGCTCCTTGGGCGGTGGGCTGAGTCTCAGGCTGTGCGGCAGGCTCAGGGACGGCGGACCCGCCCAGGCGGCTTCTCAGCCGCTGATGCCAGACCGGACGCTTCCGGGGTGGTACGTGGTCGACGCCACCGGGCGACCACGGGTTGCAACGCAGGATGCGCCAAGCCGTCAGCGCGGTCCCTTTCACCGCGCCGTGCCGGTCGATGGCCGTATAGCCATAGTGGGAGCACGACGGGTAGTACCGGCAGACCGGGCCCAGCAGAGGGCTGATGGTCCACTGGTACAGCTTGATCAACAGCAGCAGCGGGTACTTCACCGCGGCTCCCTCCCCTGACCTCGGGTGGGGGGATCTCCATCCAGCAGCCGCTGCAGCGCGGTGTCCAGGTCGCGGGCCAGCTGGTCGTGACCCGCATCGCCCGCACCGGGCAGCGCCCGTACGACAACCAGGCTACCGGCGGGCAGCCGGTCCAGCCGGTCGTGCACGAGGTGGCGCAGCCGGCGCTTGACCTTGTTGCGGACCACGGCACCGCCGATGGCCTTGCTCACGACGAAACCCGCACGCGCCGGGGGAGGGCTCTCCCCCGCTGCGTGCGGGTCCGTTGCACCGCTGCGTAGATGGACGACGAGGAGCGGGCGCCCGGCCCTGCGTCCCCGGCGTACCGCGGTCGCAAAGTCCTCGCGCCGCCTCAGCCGATGCTCGGTAGGCAGCACGTCATGGACCTAGCTCAGGGCTCAGGCCGACAGGCGGGCGCGACCCTTGCCACGGCGGGACGCGAGGATCGCGCGGCCGGCACGGGTACGCATACGCAGGCGGAAACCGTGGGTCTTCGCGCGACGACGGTTGTTCGGCTGGAAGGTGCGCTTGCTCACTCGGGGGCTCCAGAGATGCTTGGTGTCTCCGGGGAGACAGGTGTGGGGCGTCGACTGGCTGTCACCGTGCGCCCACGAGTAGCTCGCAACGCCCGAGTGCACCGCTACTTCGATCACTAGAGCGCGATCTTTACCCATCGGAGGCAGGCGGCAGCAGCCATCGACAACTCGACCTGGTTACGGTACGCGCGGCGGCGTCATCCGGTCAAACCGGCTGCTCGCCGGTACACACTATGCACAGCCTGTGGACAACAACTTGAATCACCAGGGTCGCCCTGACTACCGTGGGTCAACTCCGATTCCTTCCCGCCCGTCCTGAGAATCACACATTCGTGGGACCAGTGAGAGAGCGTGCTCTGTGGCTGACGTACCCGCCGATCTTGCCGCAGTTTGGCCACGCGTACTTGATCACCTCCTACGCGCGGAGAGCGACAGCCTCAAGCCCAAGGACCAGGACTGGCTGAAGCGGACCCAGCCACTGGCGCTGGTGGCCGACACCGCCCTGCTGGCCGTGCCCAACGAATTCGCCAAGGGCGTGCTGGAAGGCCGGCTCGCTCCGCTGATCGGCGAGGCGCTGAGCCACGAGTGCGGCCGCCCGATCCGGATCGCGATCACCGTCGACGACTCCGCCGAGGAGCCGCAGCACCAGCAGATGCCGCCGTCCCAGCCGCCTTCCCACGCACAGCAGCAGCGCCACCAGCCCCAGCAGTCACAGGGGCAGCAGGCACAGCAGCACGACGCGTACGGCGGGTACGACAACC
The DNA here is from genome assembly GCF_055577005.1 of Streptomyces sp. NPDC033221. Classification (NCBI taxonomy): domain Bacteria; kingdom Bacillati; phylum Actinomycetota; class Actinomycetes; order Kitasatosporales; family Streptomycetaceae; genus Streptomyces; species Streptomyces sp. NPDC033221. The sequence goes on from NZ_JBVIQN010000008.1 coordinate 20,395, forward strand.
GGCAGAGCGAGGGCTACGACAACCGGCAGGGTTACGGGCATCAGGACGACGACTTGCCGCACGTACGCCCCGCGTACCCGGAGTACCAGCAGCACCAGCAGCCCCGGCACGAGCCCGGCGCCTGGCCGCAGCACTCGGGCATGGGCGGCCAGAACGGCCCCGGCCCGCGCGATGACTACGGGTGGCAGCAGCAGCGTCTCGGCGGCTTCCCCGAGCGGGACCCTTACGCCACGCCACCCCCCGCACACGTACAGCAGCACCAGCACTCCCAGCGGTCACAGAACGACTACCGGTCGCAAGCACCGGAGCACTCCGGCCCGCCGCAGCACCAGCACTCCGAGGGGCACTCCCCGTACGAGCAGCAGCCGCCGCAGCGCCGCGACCTGGCCGAGCACCAGCCGCCGGCACACATCCAGAACCCCGGCCCCGGTGGGCTGCCCGCGCCCAGCGGCGCCCCCGGCCCGCTCGCCGCGCAGCCCGCGCCCGCGACCGGCCCCGGTGAGCCGACCGCGCGGCTGAACCCGAAGTACCTCTTCGACACCTTCGTCATCGGCGCCTCGAACCGCTTCGCGCACGCCGCCGCGGTCGCCGTGGCCGAGGCGCCGGCCAAGGCCTACAACCCCTTGTTCATCTACGGGGAGTCCGGCCTCGGCAAGACGCACCTGCTGCACGCCATCGGGCACTACGCGCGCAGTCTCTACCCGGGCACCCGGGTGCGGTACGTCAGCTCGGAGGAGTTCACCAACGAGTTCATCAACTCCATCCGCGACGGCAAGGCGGACGCGTTCCGCAAGCGCTACCGCGACATGGACATCCTGCTCGTCGACGACATCCAGTTCCTGGCGAGCAAGGAGTCGACGCAGGAGGAGTTCTTCCACACCTTCAATACGCTGCACAACGCGAACAAGCAGATCGTGCTGTCCTCGGACCGGCCGCCCAAGCAGCTGGTGACCCTGGAGGACCGGCTGCGCAACCGCTTCGAGTGGGGCCTGATCACCGACGTCCAGCCGCCGGAGCTGGAGACCCGGATCGCGATCCTGCGCAAGAAGGCGGTCCAGGAGCAGCTGAACGCGCCGCCGGAGGTGCTGGAGTTCATCGCCTCCCGCATCTCGCGCAACATCCGCGAGCTGGAGGGTGCGCTGATCCGGGTCACGGCCTTCGCCTCCCTCAACCGCCAGCCGGTGGACCTGGGCCTGACCGAGATCGTCCTGAAGGACCTGATCCCGGGCGGCGAGGACGCGGCTCCCGAGATCACCGCGACCGCCATCATGGCCGCCACCGCGGACTACTTCGGGCTCACCGTCGACGACCTGTGCGGATCCTCGCGCAGCCGCGTCCTGGTGACGGCGCGGCAGATCGCGATGTACCTGTGCCGCGAGCTGACGGATCTGTCGCTGCCGAAGATCGGCGCGCAGTTCGGCGGCCGCGACCACACAACGGTGATGCACGCCGACCGCAAGATCCGGGCACTGATGGCCGAGCGGCGCTCCATCTACAACCAGGTGACCGAGCTGACGAACCGCATCAAGAACGGCTGACGCGGCCTCAGCGAGGGGCCGGCCAGAGCTTCGAGGGCGCCCCGGGACAACCGCTCCCGGGGCGCCCTTCGGCGTTCGGGGCTCTGCCCTGGGGGGCTGCCGGGAGCCGCCGGGGTGTCGAGGAGGGCCGTGGGGCCTTTTCCGGTCGTATCGAGAGGCCCACGGATGAACGGCGAGGCTCCTGCGGCGCGGGGAGAGGTGTCTGCGGCGCGGGGAAAGACTTCCGGGATGCGGGGAGGGGCTTCTGCTGACGTATGGAGAGCACCCGCGGGCCTACGGCGAGCTACCGCGGGCGGTTTTCAGAGCCGCTCCGCACCATTTCGCAGGAGCAGTTCCCTGCCGTACGGACACGTCTCCGCCGAGTCCCTTCCGCCTCTCCGGCCTCCTCTGACCACGTCCCCACCACGTCCCAAGCCCGCCCCAACCCTGTCCCAACGCTGTGGAAGGCACCAGCTCTGTTCGATTCCGCGTCAGGTCACGGCCGTGGTCCACAGATTGACCAAGATTCTTCCGTCCACATCCTGGGGACTGGGAAGTTATCCCTGTGGCTTCCACAGGCGGGACGGCCGGGGAGGCATCAGCCGAGGTCAGCGGCGTGTGGATTTGTGGCTAACAATCATCCACAGGGTGTGGACAACGGATTCGTCCACAGCGGGGTGATCAAGTTGTCCACTGCCCGCCCACAGGCGGCCCGGCCTTGTCCCCAGCTTCTCCACACCCCTGTCCACTGTTCGGCAAGGCAACACCCGGGCTCACCGGGGCGAGTGAAAGGCGTCACACCAAGGTGCCGGATTGAGCTGTGGGGAACCGGGGTAAAGCTGGGGACAGGCCTGGGGAGAAGTAGGCCTCCCCTGTGCATTGGGTGTGCATGAAGAGCGCCGGTCCACAGACACGGCTGCTTATCCACGGCTGCCACCCACAGGCCCGGTGGACAAAAAAGCCGTGTTGACCTGCGCAGACCCGGTTGTCCACGGTTTCCACAGGCCCTACTACTACGACCACAGATAGCTACCGGGGAACTCGTTTCGAAACGGGTCCTGTGCACAACTTGGGGATCTGTCGTCCGACGCCTCTCGACCCGACTTGACCCCGAGCAGCAACAGCTGTCGGTGACGTACGTCAGACTGGTCTCCGGCGACCCAGCCGACGAAGAAGGCCAGCAGGGCGTAAGCCAGCAACAGCAGGAGGCGGTTTCCGGTGAAGATCCGGGTGGAGCGCGATGTACTCGCGGAGGCAGTGGCCTGGGCGGCCAAGAGCCTCCCGGCCCGTCCGCCGGTGCCCGTCCTCGCGGGCCTGCTGCTGAAGGCGGAGGAAGGCAGCCTGAGCCTCTCCGGCTTCGACTACGAGGTCTCGGCGCGCGTCTCCGTCGACGCGGACGTGGAGGAGGAAGGCACCGTCCTGGTCTCCGGCCGCCTGCTGGCCGACATCTGCCGCGCCCTCCCCAACCGCCCGGTGGAGATTTCCACCGACGGTGTACGGGTCACCGTCGTCTGCGGCTCCTCCCGGTTCACCCTGCACACACTGCCTGTGGAGGAGTACCCGGCGCTGCCGCAGATGCCGACCGCCACCGGCACCGTGCCCGGTGAGGTCTTCGCCGCCGCCGCCGCCCAGGTCGCCATCGCCGCCGGCCGTGACGACACGCTCCCGGTGCTCACCGGTGTGCGGATCGAGATCGAGGGCGACACCGTCACCCTGGCCTCCACCGACCGTTACCGCTTCGCGGTGCGTGAGTTCCTGTGGAAGCCGGAGAGCCCGGACGCCTCCGCGGTGGCGCTGGTGCCCGCCAAGACGCTGCTGGACACCGCCAAGTCCCTCAGCAGCGGCGACAGCGTCACGCTGGCGCTGTCCGGCTCGGGTGCCGGTGAGGGCCTGATCGGTTTCGAGGGCGCGGGCCGCCGGACGACCACGCGGCTGCTGGAGGGTGACCTCCCGAAGTACCGCACGCTCTTCCCCACCGAGTTCAACTCGGTCGCCGTGATCGAGACCGCTCCGTTCGTCGAGGCCGTCAAGCGTGTGGCGCTGGTCGCCGAGCGGAACACGCCGGTACGTCTGAGCTTCGAGCAGGGTGTGCTGATCCTGGAGGCCGGCTCCAGCGACGACGCACAGGCTGTGGAGCGGGTCGACGCGGACCTGGAGGGCGACGACATCTCCATCGCCTTCAATCCGGGCTTCCTCCTGGAGGGCCTGTCGGCGATCGACTCGCCGGTGGCCCAGCTGTCCTTCACCACCTCGACCAAGCCGGCGCTGCTCAGCGGCCGCCCGGCCAAGGACGCCGAGGCGGACGACGCGTACAAGTACCTGATCATGCCGGTGCGCCTGTCCGGCTGATCCGCCGAGCGACCGGCTGACCGGCCGGCTCCGGCCGTACGGCCGTCCGCCGACGGAAGTCACCCGGGAGTTTTCCCGCCGCCCCTGATACACGAGCGCTACGTGCGTGCATCAGGGGCGGCGGTTTTTGGCGGAGAATACGAAAGACGGCCTTGCGGGCTGGGTTATGACGTCCGGGAGAAAAGATTTCCCGCACCGATCGCGCCCGCGCTGAAATTCTTCTCTTCCGTCCCGGGTGAAAGACGCGGGCGGGGTTTTTCTTTCCACAGGCTGCGGAGAATTCGGTACGCCGGACGCGTGCCTGTCCACACCGCCCCCAGCTCCGGCGCCGCGACGTGCCGGGAGCTGCCCCGGGGCGAAAAGTAATCCACAGCCCGTGGACCTGGCCCAGGCGCACCAGCTGACCCGCAGGTCACGGCGCTGCCGACGGCGCTTCTCAAGATGAGACTGTGGATAACCCGGCCGTCGGCCGTGCTGCGTGAGCCCGGCCGGGCCGGCGGAATCAGTGGCGGTACAAGGTGCCCGTAAAGGGGGCTCGGTGGCGCAATTCGGAATCCGGCTGCTCGCCGCCGGTACTCCCCGTAATACGCGGTCGAGCGTGCCGCAGCACCCTCGAATAACACCGCTGCCCGGGGGACACCGCAACCGGCGTCCCCCGGAAGAGCCGAATGCCGAAAGACCCGCGAACCGTGCCCGCCGGACGCCCGGTTGTCCACAGGTGTGGGGGGCGGCCCGCCGCGTCGTGGCTTCGCGCGTAAACTCGACACGTAGGGCGGGGATGTGCCGTAACGCAACGTAAGGGGTACTGATGGAGCTCGGTCTCGTCGGTCTCGGCAAGATGGGCGGCAACATGCGCGAGCGCATCCGCCGCGCAGGCCACACCGTCATCGGATACGACCGCAACCCGGACCTGGCTGATGTCCACAGCCTCAAGGAACTGGTGGACCGGCTCGAGGGACCGCGCGTGGTGTGGGTCATGGTGCCCGCCGGCGCCGCGACCCAGGCGACCATCGACGAGCTGGGCGAGCTGCTCTCCCCCGGCGACGTCGTGGTGGACGGTGGGAACTCCCGCTGGACCGATGACGAGAAGCACTCCGAGGAGCTGCGCGCCAAGGGCATCGGCTTCGTGGACTGCGGCGTCTCGGGCGGTGTCTGGGGCCTGGAGAACGGCTACGCGCTGATGTACGGCGGCTCCACCGAGGACGTTGCCAAGGTGCAGCCGGTCTTCGACGCGCTCAAGCCGGAGGGTGACTTCGGCTCGGTGCACGCCGGCAAGGTCGGCGCGGGCCACTTCGCGAAGATGGTCCACAACGGCATCGAGTACGCCATGATGCAGGCCTACGCCGAGGGCTGGGAGCTGCTGGAGGCGGTCGACTCGGTCACCGATGTGCGCGAGGTCTTCCGTTCCTGGCAGGAGGGCACGGTCATCCGTTCCTGGCTGCTGGACCTGGCGGTCAACGCGCTGGATGACGACGAGCACCTGGAGAAGCTGCGGGGCTTCGCCGCCGACTCCGGTGAGGGCCGCTGGACGGTCGAGGCCGCGATCGACAACGCCGTGCCGCTGCCCGCGATCACGGCGTCGCTCTTCGCGCGCTTCGCCTCGCGTCAGGACGACTCGCCGCAGATGAAGATGATCGCGGCGCTGCGGAACCAGTTCGGCGGCCACGCCGTCGAGAACGCGAAGAAGTAAGCAGCACGAAGAAGTAATCGAGCAGCAAGCAGTCCGGTAGCCGGGGGAGGTCGGCGCGCCACATGCACGTATCGCATCTCTCGCTCGCCGACTTCCGCTCGTACGCCCGGGTCGAGGTCCCGCTCGACCCGGGCGTCACCGCGTTCGTGGGCCCCAACGGGCAGGGCAAGACCAACCTCGTCGAGGCGGTCGGCTATCTGGCGACCCTGGGCAGCCACCGGGTCTCCTCCGACGCGCCGCTGGTCCGGATGGGCGCCGAGCGGGCGATCGTGCGGGCCTCGGTCGTCCAGGGCGAGCGGCAGCAGCTGGTCGAGCTGGAGCTGAACCCGGGCAAGGCCAACCGTGCCCGGATCAACAGGTCGTCGCAGGTCAGGCCGCGTGACGTGCTGGGGATCGTGCGGACGGTGCTGTTCGCGCCGGAGGACCTGGCGCTGGTGAAGGGCGACCCGGGGGAGCGCCGCCGCTTCCTGGACGAGCTGATCACGGCGCGTTCGCCGCGGATGGCGGGCGTGCGCTCGGACTACGACCGGGTGCTCAAGCAGCGCAACACGCTCCTGAAGAGCGCGGCGCTGGCCCGGCGGCACGGCGGGCGGCAGATGGATTTGTCGACCCTCGACGTATGGGACCAGCACCTGGCCCGGGTCGGCGCGGAGCTGCTGGCCCAGCGCCTGGATCTGATCGCCACGCTCCAGCCGCTGGCCGACAAGGCGTACGAGCAGCTGGCGCCGGGCGGCGGTCCGCTGGCGATGGAGTACCGCGGCTCGGTCGGCGACGGTATGCACGGTGCTTCGACGCGCGAGGAGCTGTACGGGCTGCTGACCGAGGCGCTCGGCGCGGCCCGCAAGAACGAGATCGAGCGCGGGGTGACGCTGGTCGGCCCGCACCGCGACGATCTGCTGCTCAAGCTGGGACAGCTGCCCGCCAGGGGGTACGCGAGCCACGGCGAGTCCTGGTCGTACGCGCTCGCGCTGCGGCTGGCCTCGTACGACCTGCTGCGCGGCGAGGGCAATGAGCCGGTGCTGGTGCTCGACGACGTGTTCGCGGAGCTGGACAGCCGGCGGCGGGAGCGGCTGGCGGAGCTGGTGGCGCCCGGTGAGCAGGTGCTGGTGACCGCGGCGGTGGACGACGACGTGCCGGGCGTGCTGTCCGGGGCCAGGTTCGCGGTGTCGGAGGGCGTCGCGGAGAAGGTCACACCGTGAGCGGGCGACGGAGCCGGTGATGAGCGGCGAGCAACCGGACCGGCCCTCCGAGGAGTCCTCGGAGCGGCAGCCCGGCGCCGACCAGCCCAAGCCTCCGGAGCTGTCCGGTATCGACCTGGCCCGCCAGGCGCTGGTCGCCGCGAAGGAGCAGGCGAAGGCGCGGGGCGCCGCCGCGCAGCAGAAGAAGCAGGCCCGCCGCGGCGGCCTGCGCTCCGGCGCGCGCGCGGACGGGCGCGACCCCTTGCCGCTGGGTGCGGCGATCAACCGGCTCATCACGGAACGCGGCTGGGAGACCCCGGCCGCGGTGGGCGGTGTCATGGGGCGCTGGCCGCAGCTGGTGGGCCCGGAGGTGGCGCAGCACTGCGAGCCGCAGAAGTACGACGAGGACGCGCGGGTGCTGACGGTGCAGTGCGACTCGACGGTGTGGGCGACGCAGTTGCGGCTGCTGGCGCCGCAGCTCGTGGCCCGGCTGAACCAGGACCTCGGGCAGGGCACCGTAAAGCTGATCAAGGTGCTGGGTCCGGGCGGTCCGGCGCGGCGGTACGGGCCGCTGCGGGCGCCCGGCAGCAAGGGTCCCGGGGACACGTACGGCTGAGGTGAACGCGTGGTACGGCTGAGACTCCGCTCACCGTAGCCGGAGGTTGACAGCCCGAAGCGCTGAACGCCCTCTAGAGCGCCCTGGGGCCCCTTCGCAGATATGGGGAGTCGGCCAACGGCACTTCAGGGCGGCACATGACGACTCAGGCGCCCGCAAACCCCCATTAGTGTCGGCGCTACCGGTAGACTGGTAGCAATCCCGCCCACTCGCGGAACATGTCGAACGACGCAGCCGCCCTGCTTCTGATGGAGGCGGCTCGTGCTGTGCCAGAAAGGGCGCTTCGTGGCCGACTCCGGCGACCTCAACGAGAACAACACGGCTTCTACTGAAGAGGGGGTTCCTGCCGGCGCCAGTGGCGACTCTCCGGAAGAGAAGTCGTACGACGCCAGCGCGATCACCGTCCTTGAGGGCCTGGACGCGGTCCGTAAGCGCCCTGGTATGTACATCGGCTCCACCGGGGAGCGTGGTCTGCACCACCTCGTGTACGAGGTGGTCGACAACTCCGTCGACGAGGCGCTGGCCGGGCACGCGGACACCATCGACGTGACGATCCTGCCGGACGGCGGCGTGCGCGTCGTCGACAACGGCCGCGGCATCCCGGTGGACATCGTGCCCTCGGAGAAGAAGCCGGCCGTCGAGGTCGTGCTGACGGTGCTGCACGCGGGCGGCAAGTTCGGCGGCGGCGGTTACGCGGTCTCCGGTGGTCTGCACGGCGTCGGTGTCTCCGTCGTCAACGCGCTGTCGCAGAAGGTCTCCGTCGAGGTCGAGCGGGACGGCTACCGCTGGACGCAGGACTACAAGCTCGGTGTGCCGACGGCGCCGCTGGCCCGCAACGAGGCCACCGACGAGACCGGTACGACGGTCACGTTCTGGGCCGACGGCGACATCTTCGAGACGACCGAGTACAGCTTCGAGACGCTCTCGCGCCGCTTCCAGGAGATGGCGTTCCTCAACAAGGGCCTGACGATCGCGCTCACCGACGAGCGCGAGGCCCATGTGGACGAGGAGGGCAAGCCGCTCACGGTCAAGTACCACTACGAGGGCGGCATCGTCGACTTCGTGAAGTACCTGAACTCGCGCAAGGGCGAGGTCGTGCACCCCACGGTGATCGACATCGAGGCCGAGGACAAGGAGCGGATGCTCTCCCTCGAGGTCGCGATGCAGTGGAACACCCAGTACACCGAGGGCGTCTACAGCTTCGCCAACACCATCCACACGCACGAGGGCGGTACGCACGAAGAGGGCTTCCGCTCGGCGATGACGGGTCTGATCAACCGTTACGCCCGGGACAAGAAGCTGCTGCGCGAGAAGGACGACAACCTCACGGGTGAGGACGTCCGCGAGGGTCTGACGGCGATCATCTCGGTCAAGCTCGGTGAGCCGCAGTTCGAGGGCCAGACCAAGACGAAGCTGGGCAACACCGAGGCCAAGACCTTCGTGCAGAAGGTGGTCCACGAGCACCTGACGGACTGGCTCGACCGCAACCCGAACGAGGCCGCGGACATCATCCGCAAGGGTATCCAGGCCGCGACCGCGCGGGTGGCGGCCCGCAAGGCCCGTGACCTGACCCGCCGCAAGGGTCTGCTGGAGACGGCGTCGCTGCCCGGCAAGCTGTCGGACTGCCAGTCGAACGACCCCACCAAGTGCGAGATCTTCATCGTCGAGGGTGACTCCGCCGGCGGTTCGGCCAAGTCCGGCCGTGACCCGCAGTACCAGGCCATCCTGCCGATCCGCGGCAAGATCCTGAACGTGGAGAAGGCGCGGGTCGACAAGATCCTGCACAACAACGAGGTGCAGGCGCTGATCTCGGCCTTCGGTACCGGTGTCCACGAGGACTTCGACATCGAGAAGCTCCGCTATCACAAGATCATCCTGATGGCGGACGCCGACGTCGACGGCCAGCACATCAACACCCTGCTGCTCACCTTCCTCTTCCGCTTCATGCGGCCGCTGGTGGAGGCCGGGCACGTCTACCTCTCCCGCCCGCCGCTCTACAAGATCAAGTGGGGTCGTGACGACTTCGAGTACGCGTACTCGGACCGGGAGCGCAACGCCCTGATCGAGCTCGGCAAGCAGAACGGCAAGCGGATCAAGGACGACTCCGTCCAGCGCTTCAAGGGTCTGGGCGAGATGAACGCCGAGGAGCTGCGGGTGACGACGATGGATGTCGACAGCCGGGTGCTCGGCCAGGTCTCGCTGGACGACGCGGCGCGCGCCGACGACCTGTTCTCGGTGCTGATGGGTGAGGACGTCGAGGCCCGGCGCTCCTTCATCCAGCGCAACGCCAAGGACGTCCGCTTCCTCGACATCTGAGCCCTGTCGGCCCTCCCCCGCCCGACGGCGGGGACCGCAGCAGCCGCAGCTCGAAAGGATTTAGAACAGCAATGGCCGACGAGAATCCCCCTGTGACCCCGGACGGCGTGACCGTCGACGGCACCGCAGCCGCCATCGAAGGTGTCGGTATGCGCGTCGAGCCCGTCGGGCTCGAAACGGAGATGCAGCGCTCCTACCTCGACTACGCGATGTCCGTCATCGTCTCGCGTGCGCTGCCCGACGTGCGGGACGGCCTCAAGCCGGTGCACCGCCGCGTCCTGTACGCGATGTACGACGGCGGGTACCGCCCCGAGAAGGGCTTCTACAAGTGCGCCCGCGTCGTCGGCGACGTGATGGGTACGTACCACCCGCACGGTGACTCCTCCATCTACGACGCGCTGGTCCGCCTGGCCCAGCCGTGGTCGATGCGGATGCCGCTGGTGGACTCCAACGGCAACTTCGGCTCGCCGGGCAACGACCCCGCCGCGGCCATGCGGTACACCGAGTGCAAGATGAAGCAGCTCTCCATGGAGATGCTGCGGGACATCGACGAGGAGACCGTCGATTTCCAGGACAACTACGACGGCCGCAACCAGGAGCCGACGGTCCTGCCGGCGCGCTTCCCGAACCTGCTGATCAACGGCAGCGCCGGTATCGCGGTCGGCATGGCGACCAACATCCCGCCGCACAACCTGCGCGAGGTCGCCGCCGGTGCCCAGTGGGCGCTGGAGAACCCCGAGGCGTCCAACGAGGAGCTGCTGGACGCGCTCATCGAGCGCATCAAGGGCCCGGACTTCCCGACCGGCGCGCTGGTGGTCGGCCGCAAGGGCATCGAGGACGCCTACCGCACCGGCCGCGGCTCGATCACCATGCGTGCGGTGGTGGAGGTCGAGGAGATCCAGAACCGCCAGTGCCTGGTGGTCACGGAGCTGCCGTACCAGGTCAACCCGGACAACCTCGCGCAGAAGATCGCCGACCTGGTCAAGGACGGCAAGATCGGCGGCGTGGCCGACGTCCGCGACGAGACCTCCTCGCGTACGGGCCAGCGTCTGGTCATCGTCCTCAAGCGGGACGCCGTCGCCAAGGTCGTGCTGAACAACCTCTACAAGCACACCGACCTGCAGACGAACTTCGGCGCGAACATGCTCGCCCTGGTGGACGGCGTGCCGCGCACCCTGTCGCTGGACGCGTTCATCCGCAACTGGGTCACCCACCAGGTCGAGGTCATCGTCCGGCGGACCAAGTTCCGGCTGCGCAAGGCCGAGGAGCGGGCCCACATCCTGCGCGGTCTGCTCAAGGCACTGGACGCGATCGACGAGGTCATCGCGCTGATCCGGCGCAGCGACACGGTCGAGGTGGCGCGTGAGGGCCTGATGGGCCTGCTGACCATCGACGAGATCCAGGCCAACGCGATCCTGGAGATGCAGCTGCGCCGGCTGGCCGCCCTGGAGCGCCAGAAGATCACCGCCGAGCACGACGAGCTGCAGACGAAGATCAACGAGTACAACGCGATCCTCGCCTCGCCGGAGCGCCAGCGTCAGATCATCAGCGAGGAGCTGGCGGCGATCGTCGAGAAGTTCGGCGACGACCGGCGTTCGAAGCTGGTGCCCTTCGAGGGCGACATGTCCGTCGAGGACCTGATCGCCGAGGAGGACATCGTCGTCACGATCTCCCGTGGCGGCTATGTGAAGCGGACGAAGACCGACGATTACCGATCGCAGAAGCGCGGCGGCAAGGGCGTACGCGGTACGAAGCTGAAGGAAGACGACATCGTCGACCACTTCTTCGTCTCCACCACCCACCACTGGCTGCTGTTCTTCACCAACAAGGGCCGGGTCTACCGGGCCAAGGCGTACGAGCTGCCGGACGCCGGCCGGGACGCGCGCGGCCAGCACGTGGCCAACCTGCTGGCCTTCCAGCCGGACGAGCAGATCGCGCAGATCCTGGCGATCCGCGACTACGAGGCCGTGCCCTACCTGGTGCTCGCCACCAAGGGCGGCCTGGTGAAGAAGACGCCGCTCAAGGACTACGACTCGCCGCGCTCCGGCGGTGTCATCGCCATCAACCTCCGGGAGACGGAGGAGGGCGCGGACGACGAGCTGATCGGCGCCGAGCTGGTCTCCGGCGACGACGACCTGCTGCTGATCAGCAAGAAGGCGCAGTCGATCCGGTTCACCGCCACGGATGAGGCGCTGCGTCCGATGGGACGCGCCACCTCGGGTGTCAAGGGCATGAGTTTCCGCGAGGGCGATGAACTGCTCTCGATGAATGTGGTGCGGGCCGGTACGTTCGTCTTCACCGCCACCGACGGCGGTTACGCCAAGCGCACCTCGGTGGACGATTACCGCGTGCAGGGTCGCGGTGGCCTCGGCATCAAGGCCGCCAAGATCGTGGAGGACCGGGGTGAGCTGGTCGGCGCCCTGGTGGTCGAGGAGACGGACGAGATTCTCGCCATCACGCTGAGCGGTGGCGTGATCCGTACGCGGGTCAACGAGGTCAGGGAGACGGGCCGTGACACCATGGGCGTCCAACTGATCAACCTGGGCAAGCGCGATGCCGTGGTCGGTATCGCACGTAACGCCGAGGCCGGTCGCGAGGCCGAAGAGGTCGACGCGGGCGCTGAGCCCGAGCCGTCCGACGAGGCGGCGGGTACCGAGTCCGCGGTGGCCGAGGGCGGCGAGCCCGCGGCGGAGTAACGCGAGGAGTAGGTCGTGAGTGGAGCCACGGGCGCTGCGGCGGGTGGAGCGGGAGACGGCAAGAACTCCCGGTCGGGACCCGCGACCGTGACGGACGACAGCGCCCGTGGCTCCGCCACGTCCGGCGGCACCTCGACCGAAGGCTCCAACCAGGGGGGAACCGTGACCGACCGGCGTCAGCCGCAGCCACAGCAGCCGCATTCCGCGTCGCCTCCGCAGCCCCCCGCCCAGGGGCAGGGTCCGGGGGCCGGGAAGCAGGGCGGGGGCACCCAGGGCGGCCAGCAGCCGTACCAGCCGCCCCAGGCGTACCGATCGGGTGCGGGACAGGGCGCGGGGGCGCAGCAGGGGGTGCGTCGGCCGCGTACGGGCGCCAGTACGACGCCGCGTACGCGCAAGGCCCGGCTGCGGGTGGCCCGGGCCGACCCGTGGTCGGTGATGAAGGTCAGCTTCCTGCTCTCCATCGCGCTCGGGATCTGCACCATCGTGGCGGTCTCGGTGCTGTGGATGGTGATGGACGCGATGGGTGTCTTCACCACGGTCGGCGGCACGATCAGCGAGGCGACGGGGGCGGGTGACGGTGGCGGCTTCGACCTCCAGTCGTTCCTGTCGCTGCCGCGGGTGCTGCTGTTCACCGGCATCATCGCGGTGATCGACGTCGTGCTCGCCACGGCGCTGGCCACGCTCGGGGCGTTCATCTACAACATCTCGGCCGGGTTCGTGGGCGGCGTGGAGCTGACCCTCGCCGAGGACGAGTGACGCTCGCGGGCATCCTCGGGAGGGGCCGTCCGGCGGCCCCGTCCGGGGGCCCCTGGGCTCCCCGACCACGATTTTGGGAATGTCTCTGAAGTGCGCTAATCTTTCGGTGCAGCGCGGGGCTATAGCTCAGACGGTTAGAGCGCTTCCCTGATAAGGAAGAGGCCACAGGTTCAAGTCCTGTTAGCCCCACCAGCGCGGAAGAGGTCCCACCGGAAACGGTGGGGCCTCTTCCGCGTTCGGGGTGCGGGGCCGGCGCGGGCCCGGCGTACGGGGCCAGGGCGGTGACGGGCCGTGCACCGTTGCGCATTGGTCGGGCCCTAGGTCACCGATCGGTATCGGCCGGTGTGTATCATCGGCCCCCAGAGGTCCCCTACGTCAACGAAAGACGAGGTCGCGCGGTGAAGAAGCTTCTCCTGGTCGCACTGGCCGCCATCGGCGGGCTCCTCGTGTACCGCCAGATCCAGGCGGATCGCGCCGAGCAGGATCTGTGGACGGAGGCGACCGACTCCGTGCCCGCAGGTTCGGGTGTGTGAGACGCAGAGCAGTTCGTAGTCAACGTACGTACCCCGGTCACCGTGTGACGGTGACCGGGGTCTCGTGCGTCCGGGGGCGGGGCGGTACGCGGCGCGGCCGTCCCGGCGGGTTTGCCAAAGCACATAAATAGCTTGCAAAAGCAAATGTGGTGAGGGGTGGCTCGTGGTGAGGGGGCGTACGAAGAGGGGCGGGCGCGCCGGGAGGCTGGTGGCCGTACTGGTCCCCGTGCTCATGTCCGTACCCGCGTCGGCGACAGCCGCGACGGCGGGGCCCACGGCAGGTTTACGGGACGGCCCGCCCGCCTACAGGACGGCAGCCGACGCCCGGCCCGTACGAGGCACACAGGGCCCCTCCGGCGCGCCGCGGATCGCGCCCGGCACCTACACCGACACCCTCGCCCGCGGCGACGAGAAGTACTACGCCGTGCAGCTGGACGGGAAGTCCAGCGCCTACGTCTCCGCGGTGGCCGCGCCCCGGCCCGGCAGCGAAGTCGCCGACCACACCGACAGCCTGAAGGTCAGCATCCGGGACGCCGACGGCAACGCCTGCTCCCCGGGCGGCAGTACGTCCTTCCACGGCCGCGGCATGGCGTACCCGATCGCCGATTACGCGTCCCGCCGTATCGACGGCCCACGGACCAACTGCCGGCAGGCGGGCACCTACCACCTCGTCGTGAAACGGGTGGGCAAACCGTCCGCGGAGGGAGCGGGCCGCTGGCCCGTCGAACTGCGCTTCCAGCGCGAACCCGGTCTCACGGGCAGCCCGCCCCCACAGCCCGGCCCGGGCACCTGGTCCACCGCGACCCCCGTACCGCTGACCGGCGGCACGAAGAAGAACGCCGAAGGCGGCACCGGCTTCAACGACGCCGGGCCGATCGGCAAAGGGGTGTGGCAGGACCGGATCAGGCCCGGGGAGACCCGCTTCTACCGGGTGCCGGTGGACTGGGGACAGCAGCTGAGCGTGAGTGTGGAGCTGCCGGGCGGGGTGCTGGCGAATGGCGGCGCCGCGGTGCGGGGGCCGGGCGCGGTGGCCGGCTTGCGGCTCGTGGCGAGCGCGCTGGGGCTGGGCGTCTACAACCCGGCGCGCGGCCCGGTCAGCGACACCCGGTTCATTGCGTACGACGGGAAACCGGCCGCCGCCAAGTACGTCACCGCCCCGGTGGACTACGGCAACCGTTACAACGCCACCGCCCCGGTCAGCGCGATGCGCTTCGCGGGCTCGTACTACCTCGCCGTGTCGCTGCATCCGGACGCCGCGAAGTACTTCAAGGACGGCACCCCGATCACCTTGCGCGTCGACCCGGCGGGCCGCCCGCAACGCGGGCCCGACTACCGGGAGAAGACGACGGACTTCGCCGTAACGCCGCAAGAACGCGAGGCAACACGGGAGGGGTTGACGACGCAACAGGTGACTTCGCACAGCAACTGGCGCGTAGTGGGGTACGGAGGCATCAGCACGGGGGTGGTGCTGCTGCTGGCGATGGGGGTGTGGGCGGTGGCAGCGCGCTGGAGGAGTGGCGGGGCGGGGATGCGGCGCTGAACTGTGCGGGTGGTGTTGGGCCGTAGGCGCGGTGGTGAGGTGTACGTGTGGCCAGGTGCGCCCTGTGGCCGGTCAGCTGATGGACAGCGCCCAGACGCCGAACGCGATGCACAGCAGCGCCACCACGATCACCGGGACCGCGACCTTCGGCGGCGGGCCGGGCCTCCGCTGCGGTGCGGCCCGGTGCCGGTGGGACGGAGCGCGTCCTGAGGGCGGCAGGGGTTGTTGGTGGCTGGGCGTGTACGGGGGTGTGGGGGACTGGGCGGGCGGGTGGCCGAGGGGGTGCTGCGGGGGCAAGGGCGGTGGGGTGGTGGGCGGTTGTGGGGCCGCGTAGGGAGGCTGGAGTGGGCTGCCGGTTGAGGCTGGCTGTTGGGGTGGAGTGTGGGGCGGAGCGTGGGGAGGGGTTCGGGGTGGGGTGTGGGGTGGGTCTGTGGGCTGAGCGCCGGGCGGGTGCGTCCCGGAGTGGCCGGAGGCTGGCCGGGGGCCGGAGCTGGACGCGTGGCCGGAGCCGGCGGTCGGTGGTGCGAGGGGGAAGCTGCCGGTGTCGGACATGTTGGCCGGCGGCGGCGTGGGCGGTACGGGTGGCGGCGTCGACGTCGCCGGTGCGGCCGCCGGCTGGCCTATCTGCTCCGGCTGCTCCGGCTGGCCTGTCTGACCCGGCTGACCCGGCAGCCCAGGACGTTCCGACCGCTCCGGCGGCCCAGGATGTCCCGACCGCCCCGGCCGTGCCGGTCGCTTCGGCGGGCCGGACCGCAGGGGACCGTCCGGCCCGAAGCCGGACGGCAGCGGCCCGATGTGGTCGAAGACCTCGACGACCTCGTCCTCGATCGTCGCTTCCGGCAGCAGTTCGGCCGCCGCGAGCAGCGCCTTGCGGGCACCCACGGCCGTCTTGAAGCGCAGTTCCGGGTCCGGCTGCAGCAGATTCGCCAGCACCTGCCACAGCGGCTCCGCGATGTCCTCGGGAGCCTCCGGCGTACCGTGCTCCGCGAAGTGCTCGATCAGGCCCTGCGTGTCCGGCTTGGCCCCGGTGAGCAGGTGCACAGCGACCAGGCCGACCGCGAACAGGTCGCCGGGGAAGTCCGGCTCGGCGCCCAGCATCTGCTCGGGCGCGAAGTAACCGGGCGTACCCACCACGTAATTGGCGTCGGTCAGCCGCGGCTCGCCCTTGCGCATCGAGATGCCGAAGTCGGACAGCCTCACGTGCGGGCGGCCGGTGCCGGTCGCCTCCAGCAGGATGTTGGCCGGCTTGATGTCGCGGTGCACGATGCCCTCGGCGTGCACCGCCGTCAGCCCCGACAGCAGCTGGTCGAGCAGTACGCACACCAGGCGCGGCGGCAGCGGCCCGTAGTCCCCCACGAGGTGGGCCAGCGAACCGCCGTGCACCAGGTCCATGGTGAACAGGACCTTGTCGTCGTCCGCCGCCCAGCTCGCGGGGGCCAGCACATGCGGGTGGTCGATCCGTACGGCCTGCTCGCGTACGAACCGCAGCAGCGTGTGCGCGTCGCTCTGCTGCAAAACCTTGGCCGCCACGTACCGGCGCCGCCGCTGGTCCCAGGCGCGCCAGACAGCGCCCACGCCGCCCCGCCCGATCGGGTCGATCAGCTCGTACCGACCGGCGAAGACCTCACCCATTGCGCCCCGTCCGCCTACCGAACCACCGAACTGCCCGCCTTCCGGGGGCCGTCGCGCGCGCCGCCCCCGGCTGCTCGCCGTCTAACTCTGGTGGGCCTCGTAGTGGGAGACCGCGTCAGCGGTGCGGCCCGCTCCGTAAACCCTGAGGAACTCTGCCAGTTCGGGGTGGGTGGGGGCGAGGGTGTTGGCGGCGTCGATGATGTCGCCGGCGGCCGAAACCGAGCGCAGAAGCGACTGGATTTCGCGCACCACCCGCCGTACCGTCGTCGCCCCCGTGGAGGACGTGGTCTGCGCGGTGTTGTTCAGCACCGAGCCGCCCGCGGTCTTCTTGATCTCGTCCATCCGGTCGGTGGCCTCGGCGGCGCTCACGCTGCCGTCCGCCACCTGCCCGGCCAGTTCCTGGAGCGCCTGGACCCGCTGGACGACGGCCGGGTTGCCGATCTTCGCCCGCTGACCGCTCATGAGCTGGGACAGCATCGGCGCGGAGAGCCCCAGGACGGACGCGAGCCGGGCCTGGTTGAGGCCGAGATCGTCGATGAGACGGCGGAACAGCGCTCCGAGGGGCTCGCCGTACCAGCTGCGCTGCAGCTCCCGAGCGCGCGCGGTGGCTTCTTGCTGTGCTGCGTCCATGGCGTCTCCCCTGTCTCCCCGATCGCGCTTCGCTGCCGCGAATCTCGCGAAGCATCCTACGGAGAGCACCTGCGCCCGGCGATACCCGGTCGGGAAACCTCCCGGGCACCGGGTACCCTGGTTCGCGACGGGGCCTTAGCTCAGTTGGTAGAGCGCTGTCTTTGCATGGCAGATGTCAGGGGTTCGACTCCCCTAGGCTCCACTCGTCAAACCCCTCCGACCTGCGCAAACGCGGTCGGAGGGGTTTTTGTACGGGTGCCTCGTGGTGACGTGCCGGTACGGGCGCGCCGGTGAGCGGCCCCAGGGGCAGGGCAGGAATCCGGCCCGGCAGCCGTCCGGTTTCCCGGCAGTCCGGCCGCCGCGGCGCTCGGGGTGAGGGTTTCCCTGCGGGCACCGGCCCTCCCTCTTCCGCATTCCGTATTCCTTCTTCCGATTTCCGTCGTGTGTGGCACGTCCGGGCATCGGGGAAATTCCGGGACGAGGCGAGCGGCAGGCCGAAGGAATGGCTGACGAGTGCCGGTCGTGAAGAACATCTTGTGGCGGTCGGGGAAGGAAACGGACGACGGATTACTCTCCGGCGTACCGGTCGGGCGTATCGGTATCGGCGGACGTAATTTTTCGTTGTTCTCGGGCGACGGTGAATTGAACGGGCCGGTGTTTTTTCAGGGAAGTTGAGTAAGGTGATATGTGCGGGTGGTGAGGGGATCGGGCCGAATACCGGCCAGGAGCGGGTGCGGATGTCGGTGGGCTGTCACCTGTTGTGGCGCAACCGTCATTTCACGGTCATTCGGCAGGGCAGCAGGCGACCAGGAAGGGCCGCGGGCCCGGTCATTGTCGCCGCGCGGGTGTGCAGCGGGACCGTGGCGACGAGGTGGAAGCGGCCGTCGGGGCGGAGGCTCGCGGTGAGGTGGCCGCCGGTTTCGGCGACCCGGTGGGCGAGGTTGCGGGTGCCGCTGCTGCCATGGGCGTCCGGTGTGCCGACCGGTGGTCGCCGCACCCCGTCGTTGACCATGCGCAGCCGGGCGAAGCCGGCACCGTGCTCGTCCGTGACGCCACACTCGATGAGGCAGTGCCGTGCCTCGCTGTGGCGCAGCAGGTTGGTCAGCCCCTCGCGCACCACCGTGGCCAGCACGGTGTCCGCGCGTTCGGGCAGTGGTCCGCAGGTCAGCTGTACGGACGCGGTGATGCCGACGTTCGCGAGCAGGGCCTTGGCCGCCTCGGCCTCCCGGTGCAGCGACAGCCTGCTGTAACCGTGGGCCACTTGACGCATGTCGGTGAGGGCCTGCTGCGAGATGTCGAGGATCTCCTCCAGTTCCTGCCGTACTCCGGCGGCCCCCTCCCCGGTGGAGGCCAGGCGCCGGGCGACCTCGCTCTTGAAGGTGATGGTGCAGAGGCTGGAGCCGAGCAGGTCGTGCAGGTCGCGGCCGAAGCGCTGGCGTTCGTTGGCGACGGCCAGCCGGGCGAGTTCGGCGCGGGAGCGGCAGACCTCGTCGACGAGGGCGTTGAGCCGGGCGAGCGCGAAGACGACCAGGCCGATCACGGCGGTGGCGAACAGGACGTGCAGGGCTTCCTGCAGGCCCAGGCCGGCCTTCAGGCGCAGGGCCGCGGTGGCGATCGTCACCGCGGCGAACAGCGGCCATGCGGCGTACCGCGGCAGGAGCAGCAGGATGGACGCGGCGAGGAAGCCCGGCATGCCCAGCCAGACCTGCCCGAAGTAGAGGAACGGCACGTAGGTGAAGAGTGCCTGGGCGGACAGGGACCACAGTGGTGACAGGCGGACCGGCATGAGCCGCGGAAACGAGTGCATGAACTGAATTGCTGTCAAAAGAACCAGCAGAACGGTGGCCACGCTCACGGCCGTAAACGGACTGCTGTATTCCACGAGATATACCAGCGCACAACCGAAGAGCACGATGTGCACGGATGCCGTGATGACGGCCGCCAGCCGCGGCATGAGGACGTCTCCGGCCCCTTCGGCGTCCGGTGTGGCGCTCGGGTACTGCTTGAGTCCCGCCTGCACACTTCCCCCTAACCCAGACACAACAGTCTGGGAGCCTAGACCGCCGTTACCTTCGGCTGGGAGGGCACACAGGAAACCTTTGCCAATACATGGTCGTCGCCGGTGTCGCAGCCGCCGTCTTTCCTGACCGGGTGCAACCCGGCCGATCCCGAGTCGTCGAATGACAGGCGCCGGTGCCCGGGTCACAGAAGAGACCGTGTGAAATTCACGGATGTCCCCGTTCCCACCGCACATGTGTATCGGGTAGCCCGGCACTGGCTACCGGACGTTCCTCGGACGAGGCTCAAGGTGCAACCGGACCAGTCAGGTCCGGCACCGACCAACGGGGAGACGCAACCATGGACGTCACCATGGACATCAAGGTGCTGGGTCCGCTCGGCGCGGAGGCGTGCGGCCGGTCGATCGTGCCGAGCGCGGGCAAGCCCCGGCAGATTCTCGCGCTGCTCGCCATCTACGGGAACCAGGTGATGCCGGTGCCGGTGCTCATGGAGGAGATCTGGAGCACCGAACCGCCGCGCAGCGCGCCCACCACCCTGCAGACCTACATCCTGCTGCTGCGGCGGCAGCTGAGCGCGGCCTGCGGCCAGGCCGCCGCGGCCGGTGCTGGTGCCAAGGACATCCTGGTCACCCGGCATGGCGGCTACTTGCTGCGGGTGCCGGCCGGCGCGGTCGACCTGCACGAACACGAGCGGCTGGCAGCTGCCGGACGCGAGGCCTTCGACCGCGGCGACGATGTCACCGCCGCCCGGCTGCTGCGGTCCGCCCTCGGCCTGTGGCGCGGCTGGCCCCTGGTGGACGTGCGCACCGGGCCGATCCTGGACATCGAGCGGACCCGGATGGAAGAGAGCCGCCTCGGCGTCCTGGAACTGCGCATCGAGGCCGATCTGCGCCTGGGGCGCCATACCGCGCTGCTCACCGAGCTGACCGAGCTGACGAGCCGGCACCCGCTGCACGAGGGACTGCACGCCCAGAGCATGGTCGCCCTCTACCGTTCCGGGCGGGCCTGGCAGGCGCTGCGCGCCTTCCAAATCCTGCGCGAGCGGCTCGTCGACGAACTCGGCCTGGAGCCCTCGCCCCGGCTGCAGCGGCTGCACCAGGCCGTACTGGCCTCGGACCCGGTCCTCGACGGCGGCACCGGCCACGGCATGCCCGTACTCGAACTCTTCGCCGCCTGACCGGGGCCGGGCTGGCCCGGGCCGGCCTGGCCTGGAGCGGGCCGGCCCGGACCGGCCTGACCTGGACTCAAGGCCGTCTCTAGGCGGCCCGCCGATGCTCGATCACATACCCGACCGGCACGTACGGGCCGGATCGATCCCGCGACTATCGGTAGGAGGACTGCGGTGCCAGCAGACGAAGGCACTCGTCGTGTCGTAGTGACCGGGATCGGCGTCGTCGCTCCCGGAGAACCCGGCACCAAGGCATTCTGGGAACTGCTCACCTCCGGCCGCACGGCGACCCGCCCCATCACCCTCTTCGACGCCTCGCCGTTCCGTTCCCGGATGGCCGCCGAGTGCGACTTCGACCCGCTGGCGGCCGGCCTGAGCCGCCAGCAGGTCCGCCAGTGGGACCGCACCACCCAGATCGGTGTGGTGGCGGCCCGCGAGGCGCTGGAGGACAGCGGCGTGACCGACGTGGCCGACCCCCTGCGCACCGGCGTGATGCTGGGCACCGCCTGCGGTATGACCATGAGCCTGGACAGCGAGTACGCCGTCGTCAGCGACGAGGGCGCCCACTGGACCGTCGACGAGGCGCATGCCTCGCCGTACCTCTACGACTACTTCGTCCCCTCTTCGATGGCCGCCGAGGTCGCCTGGGACGCCGGGGCCCAGGGCCCGGCCGGCATCCTCTCCAGCGGCTGCACCTCGGGTATCGACGTCATCGCGCACGCCGCCGACATCATCCGCGACGGGGGCGCCGACGTGATGATCAGCGGTGCCTCGGACGCGGCGATCTCGCCGATCACCGTGGCGTGCTTCGACGCCATCAAGGCCACCTCGCCGCGCAACGATGAGCCGGAGACCGCCTCGCGCCCCTTCGACCGTACCCGGGACGGCTTCGTCCTCGGTGAGGGTGCCGCGGTGCTGGTCCTGGAGGAGCTGGGGCACGCCCGGCGGCGCGGCGCCCGGATCTACGCGGAGATCGGCGGCCACGCCTCCCGCTGCAACGCCTACAGCATGACCGGGCTGCGCGCGGACGGCCTGGAGATGGCCGATGCCATCCGTGCCGCCCTGGACGGGTCCCGGCTCGACCCGTCCGCCATCGATTACGTCAACGCGCACGGCTCATCCACCAAGCAGAACGACCGGCACGAGACCGCCGCCTTCAAGGCCGCCCTCGGCGCGCACGCCTACGAGACCCCCGTCAGCTCCATCAAGTCGATGATCGGGCACTCCCTGGGCGCCATCTGCGCCCTGGAGGTGGCCGCCTCGGTGCTGGCCATCGAGCACTCGGTGGTGCCGCCGACGGCCAACCTCCGCGAGGCCGACCCCGAGTGCGATCTCGACTACGTGCCCCTGGTGGCCCGCGAGCGGGCGGTGGACACGGTGCTCACCGTGGCCAGCGGTTTCGGCGGCTTCCAGAGCGCGATGGTGCTGACCAAGCCCGGACGGAGCGCCGACCGATGACCACCGCCACCACATCCTCCGCCGTCGCCCGGCGCGCCCCACGCGACCCGCGTACCGTACGCACCGTCGTCACCGGACTGGGCATCGTGGCCCCCAACGGCCTGGGCGCCGCGGCCTACTGGGATGCCGCACTGCGCGGCGAGAGCGGCATCGCGCCCCTCACCCGCTTCGACGCCTCCGGCTACTCCGCCCGGCTGGCCGGCCAGACCGACCTCGACGACCTGACCCGGATACCGGGCCGGCTGCTCCCGCAGACCGACCGGATGACCAGGCTCGCGCTCGTCGCGGCCGAAGAGGCCTTCACGGACGTCGCCACCGACCCGCACGACCTGCCGGCCTTCTCCGCCGGTGTGGTCACCGCCGCGTCGGCGGGCGGCTTCGAGTTCGGACAGAAGGAACTCGAGGCCCTGTGGAGCAAGGGCGGCCAGTACGTGAGCGCCTACCAGTCCTTCGCCTGGTTCTACCCGGTCAACTCGGGCCAGATCTCGATCCGGCACGGCATGCGCGGCCCCGGCAGCGCCCTGGTGGCCGACCAGGCGGGTGGACTCGATGCCGTGGCGAAGGCGCGGCGGCACGTGCGCGGCGGGGCTCCGCTGATGCTCACCGGCGGGGTCGACGGTTCGCTGTCGCCCTGGTCCTGGATCTGCCTGCTGCGCTCCGGCGAGCTGAGCCCGGCCCTCGACC
Organism: Streptomyces sp. NPDC033221; assembly: GCF_055577005.1. NCBI lineage: Bacteria > Bacillati > Actinomycetota > Actinomycetes > Kitasatosporales > Streptomycetaceae > Streptomyces > Streptomyces sp. NPDC033221. Next base: position 43,176 of record NZ_JBVIQN010000008.1, read on the forward strand.
CGCGCCGTGCCTACCTGCCGTTCGACACCGGCGCCCACGGTTTCGTCCCCGGCGAGGGCGGTGCCCTGCTGGTCCTGGAGGACGCCGAAGCGGCCCGGGAACGGGGCGTGGAAACCGTCTACGGGGAGATCCGCGGGTACGCGGCCGCCTTCGACGCCCGTCCGGGCACCCCCGGCGCCGTGCCCGGGGTGCGCCGCGCCGTGGAACTCGCCCTGGCCGACGCCCGGACGGATCCGGCGGACGTGGACGTCGTCTTCGCCGATGCCTGGGGTGTGCCGCGCCACGACGTCGCCGAGGCCGAAGCACTCGCCGCGGTCTTCGGCCCCCGGGCGGTGCCCGTCACCGCTCCCAAGACCATGACCGGACGGCTGCTGGCGGGCGCCGGCCCGCTGGACATCGCGACGGCCCTGCTCGCCCTGCGCGACCAGGTGATACCGCCCACGTTGCACATCGACTCCCCGGCGTACCGCGACACGCTCGACCTGGTGGGGGACGGGCCCCGCGAGGCCCGGCTGCGCACCGCGCTGGTCGTCGCCCGGGGCCGCGGCGGCTTCAACTCCGCCGTGGTCGTCACCCGTTGATCACCTTCACGAGAGAGGCACCACCATGTCCGATGCGTTCACCCTCACCGACCTGACCCGGCTGCTGCGCGAGTGCGCGGGCGAGGAGGAGGGCGTCGACCTGGACGGCGACGTCCTCGACGTCACCTTCGAGGCGCTGGGCTACGACTCGCTGGCCATGTTCAACACCCTCAGCCGGATCGAGCGCGACTACGGGATCACCTTCCCCGACGAGGTGGTGAGCGAGTCGAAGACACCGCGGGACCTGCTCGGGCGCATCGAGGCCGCGCTCGGCGAACACTGACCGGAGCGCTGATCACCCCACGGCGGCAGGCGCCGGACGACGGACGGAGGGTTTGTCGAGATGTGCGGAATCGCGGGCTGGGTGGACTTCCAGCGTGATATCGCCGAGGAACGCACCACAGCACAGGCGATGACGGACACCATGGCCTGCCGCGGGCCGGACGCCGAGGGCCTGTGGGTCGGCCGCCACGCCGCCCTCGGCCACCGGCGGCTGTCGATCATCGACCTGGACGGCGGCCGGCAGCCCATGGCCGCCGTCCGGGACGGCGAGACCCTCGCCGTCCTCACCTTCTGCGGGGAGGTCTACAACTACCGCGAGCTTCGGCGCGAACTCCAGGCGCGGGGCCACCGGTTCCGTACCCGCAGCGACACCGAGGTGGTGCTGAACGCCTACCTCGAATGGGGCTCGGGTGCGGCCGAACGGCTCCGGGGCATGTTCGCCTACGCCGTGTGGGACACCCGCAGCAGGGAACTGCTGCTGGTCCGGGACCGGATGGGCGTCAAACCGCTCTACTACCACCCCACCCGGAACGGCGTGCTCTTCGGCTCCGAGCCGAAGGCGATCCTCGCCAACCCGGCGGCCGCGCCGCGGGTGGACGCGACCGGGCTGCGCGAGGCGCTGGACATGGTCAAGACGCCGGAGCTTGCCCTCTACCAGGGGATGCGCGAGGTGCGGCCCGGCCAGCTGGTCCGGGTCACCGAGCGTGGCCTGGTCACCTCCCGGTACTGGCAGCTGGAGGCGCACGAGCACACCGACGACCTGCCGACGACCGTGGCGACCGTACGCGGGCTGCTGGAGGAGATCGTCGAGCAGCAGCTCGTGGCCGATGTGCCGCGGTGCAGTCTGCTGTCCGGCGGCCTGGACTCCTCGGCCGTCACCGCGCTGGCCGCCGCCTCGCTGCGGCGGCAGGGCGCGGGGCCCGTCCGGTCGTTCTCCGTGGACTTCGCCGAGGCGGGCGACGGCTTCGCGCCCGACGCGGTACGCGGCTCGGCCGACACCCCCTACGCCCGGGAGCTGGCCGCGCACGTCGCGGCAGACCACACCGAGGTGTGGCTGGACAGCCGCGAGCTGACCCGCCCCGAGGTGCGTTCGGCCGTACTGGCGGCCACCGACGCGCCGCCGGCGTTCTGGGGCGACATGTGGCCGTCGCTGCTGCTGCTGTTCAAGGAGATCCGCCGGCACTCGACGGTGGCTCTCTCCGGCGAGTCGGCGGACGAACTGTTCGGCGGGTACCGGTGGTTCCACAACCCGGGCGCGGTCCACGCGGACACCTTTCCCTGGCTGACCTCGGGCTCCGCCCGGTACTTCGGAGGTCTGGCCCTGCTGGACCGCGGGCTGCTGGAGAAGCTCGACATCACCGGGTACCGGCGGGAGCGGTACCAGGAGGCGCTTGCCGAGGTGCCGGTGCTGCCGGGGGAGGGCCCCGAGGAGCGCCGGATGCGGGAGCTGACGTATCTCAACCTCACCCGTTTCGTGCAGACGCTGCTGGACCGCAAGGACCGGATGAGCATGGCCGTCGGGCTGGAGGTGCGGGTGCCGTTCTGCGACCACCGGCTCGTGGAATACGTGTTCAACGCGCCCTGGTCGATGAAGAAGCACGACGGGCGGGAGAAGAGCCTGCTGCGCGCGGCCACCGCCGATCTGCTGCCCGCCTCGATCACCGAGCGGGTCAAGACGCCCTACCCGGCGACCCAGGACCCGGGCTATGAGCGGGCGCTGCGTACCGAGCTGGCCGCGGTGCTGGCCGATCCGGCCGCGCCGGTGCGGCCTCTGCTCGACGAGGAGCGGGCCCGTAAGGCGCTGGCACGGCCGCTGGGCGAGGTCAGTCGCTCGTACGACCGGGGCAGTGTGGAGATGGTGCTCTGGCTGAACCGGTGGATCGAACGGTACGGCGTGAGCTTCGACTTCTGAACCGGGCGCCCGACGATGGGCCCGTGCCGCCGGACCGGCGGCACGGGCCCATCGTCTGTGCGGCTCAGGGCGCCGGTACGGCCGGGCGCGCCGCTACCAGGGCAGCGAGCCGGTCGAGCCCCTGCTGCCAGGTGCTCCAGGTGTCCGCGTCCTCACCGCCCAGCAGGGAGACGACCTCGCTCCGGCCGGAACGGACGGCAGGGTGCCGGCGGGCGGGCGCGGCGAGGGCGCCGCCCGGCCCGGCCTCGGCCAGGATGAACGGCCGCTCGTCGAGCAGGCCGGACAGGGCGGGCCAGAACAGCACCGGCTGGGCCAGCTGCTCGGCCCAGAACCGCGGATCGGCCGCCTCCTCGGGCCGCACCGTGCGGCAGGTGTGCGCGGAACGGACCGGTATGGCCGGCGGGCGCAGCCGCTCCCGGCCGACGGCCTCCTCGAACCGCGCGGCCACGTCCGCCAGGACCGGGGAATGGAACGGCTGCCGGGCCCGCACCGGGCGGCTGACCATGCCCGCTTCCCGCAGTGCGGCGCACGCCCGGCCCAGGTCCGGCTCGGGGCCGGACAGCACGGTCTGCAGCGGGGCGTTGACGGCGCCGACGGCCACACCGGCGGCCACGGCCTCGGCGTCGAGCAGCGCCCGTACGTCGTCCGGACGCCCCGCGACGGCCGCCATGCCGCCTTCGGGCGCCCGGGCCAGCGCGGCCGAGCGGGCGCGGAGGATGCGGGCTGCGGCGGGCAGCTCGAAGACGCCGGCGAGGGCCGCGGCGGCCAGCTCACCGACGCTGTGGCCGAGCAGCACGGCCGGGCGCAGGCCGCGGCTCTCCAGGACCTTGGCGATACCGAAGCCGACGGCGAACAGCAGCGGCTGGGCGCGTGCGGCGTCGTCCAGCGGCACCTCGGGCGTGGCGGACAGCCAGTCCGCGCGCAGCCGGGCCCCTTCCGCTCCCATCAGCCGGAACAGCTGGTCGAGTACGGCGGTGAACACGGGCTCGCGCTCGTACAGTTCGGTGGCCATGCCCGGGTACTGGGCGCCCTGGCCGGGCAGCAGCAGGACGAGGTCGCGGGCGGTCATGCGGTTCCTCCTCGGAGACAGGCCCAGGGCCCTGCCGTGTGACACCGGCAGGGCCCTGGGCGGGGTGGGGGTCGGACGGGTCAGGCCCGGGAGCCGGCGGCGACCCGGTCGCGCAGCTCATGGCGGAGGATCTTGCCGCCGTTGACGGTGCGCGGGATCGCGTCGACGAACTCGACGTACCGCAGGTGCTCGTAGTACGGCAGCCGGCCGGCGATGAAGTCGGTGAGTTCCTGCGCGGTGACCTCTCCCCGCGGCACGACGATCCCGTGGGCGACCGCGCCGCTGAACGGGTCCGGGTGGTCCACCACGGCGCAGTCGGCGACGCCCGGGTGGCGCAGCAGCACCCGTTCGATCTCGGTCGGCGACACCAGCCAGTTGTCGCACTTGAACACGTCCTTGATGCGGTCGACGACGAAGAGGTAGCCCTCGTCGTCGAGCCGGCCGATGTCGCCGGTGGCGAACCAGCCGTCCGCGTCCGTGTCCAGGGCGAGGTCCCGGCCGAGGTAGCCGAGCATCAGCTGCGGGCCGCGGATCTCGATCTCGCCGAGCACCCCGAGGGGGGTGACCTCGCGCGTGCCGGCGTCGACGATCCGTACCCGCGCTCCCGCGACGGGCCGTCCGCTGGAGCGCAGCTTGGGCCGGTCCGGGGTGTCGCAGGAGGCCAGCGGCGAGGTCTCGGCGAGCCCGTAGCCCTGCACGACCGGTACCCCGAAGTGCTGTCCGATGGCGGCCGTGACCTGCGGCGGTACCGTGGATCCGCCGGAGAGCACGGCCCGTAGGGTGGGTGCCTCCAGCTCCCGGAGCCGGGGGTCGGCGGCGAGCCGGGCCAGCCGTACGGGCAGGCTGTAGAAATGCGTGGTGCGGCTGCGGGCGGCCATGCCGAACGCGCCGGCCACGTCGCCGTCCGTGCACAGCACCAGGGCGGCGCCCGCGGCGACGGCGGCCGTGAGGTGCATGAGGTGGAACGTGGGCAGGTAGTCGAAGAGCACCGAGGACGCGTCCAGCCGGTGGGCGTGGGCGGTCTGTGCGGCGTTGACCACCAGGTTGCGGTGGGTGAGCCGGACGGCCTTGGGCGCGCCGGTGGTGCCGTTGGTGAACTGCAGGCAGGCGATCCGCCCGGCGTCACCGGGTACGGGCAGGCCGTCCTCGTCCGCAACGGCGGCGAGGAGGTCGTCGAGCACCGGCGGGTCGTCCGGCCGCGGATCGTCCGGGCGGCGGGTCAGGACGACCGTCGCCAGGTCCGGCAGCCGGTCGCGGACGGCGGCCAGTTCGCGGTAGGTGTCCGGCGGGACGAGGGCGGCCCGGGCCCCGGAGATCCGCAGTACGTGCACCAGGCCGTCGCCGCGCAGCAGGGGGCTGATCAGCGCACTGGTGATCCCGGCGCGGGCGGCGCCGTAGAAGGCGAGCGGGTAGGACTCCTCCAGGGACTGGGCGACGGCCACGACCGTGCCGGTGCCGTCCGGGCCGGCGGCACCGGCCGCCGTACCCTCGACCAGCCGGCGGAGGGCGTGGGCGCAGCGGGTCGCCCCGGCGTCGAGCCGGGCATACGTCCAGTCGCGGTCGGCGGTGCGCAGGGCGAGCGCGTCGGGCGTCCGGGCGGCATGCCCGGCCAGGACGTCCTCCACCCGCTCCCCGCCGAGGTAGGGGGCCAGCACCGATGTCGGCTCGCCTTCCGCGACGCTGGGTCCGGGATGGCCGGTCATGAGCGCGGCAGGTCGTCGCGGAACACCTGGCGGTGGCGGACCAGCAGGGTGCCGTTCTCCCGTACCAGTGTGTCGTCGCAGCTGGTGGAGAGGTGGACGGCGGCCTGACCGCCCTGCGGGATGTTCAGGACGAGTGCGTAGGTGCGGGCCGTGATGGTGCCGTCGTCCTCGGGGACGACCTCCAGCATGCCCAGCCAGTGGCGGCGGCGCATGCCCTGGTCGGCGAGGGCCCGGTGGGCGCGGCGGGCGCTCTCCTCGATGACGGTGCGGCCGGCCTGCGGCTCGGGGTGCGCGTTGGCCGCGAACACCCCGTCCTCGGTGAAGGTACGGGCCCAGCCCGCCACCTCCCCCTCGTCGAGCAGCCGCATCTGGCGTGCGTAGAAGTGCTGTACCTCCTGGTAGAGGGCAGTGTTCTCGGCGGCTGGGAGCCCTGTCGTCCCTGTCGACGGTGCCATCACATCTTCTCCTGTCGGCTGCGCCCGTACGGGTCGTGACGTGTGGTCAGGCTGGCAGTGCGCGCTCGAACGGCGGTCGAGCCGGGGCCCTTGAGCACGGCCCGATCGGGGATCGAGCCGCGGCGGCCACGCTGGCCGGCACACAGTCGTGATCAGAGAGAGGACGGCGATCGTCCATGGCACCGTTGGGCACCCACAGGACCCGGCACGAGACCGAGATCGACGCCCCGGCCGACCGGGTCTACCGGATCATCGCCGACGCGGCCGAGTGGCCCCGGCACTTCTCCCCCACCGTGCACGTCGAGCGCACCGCGCAGGCTGCCGGCCGCGAACGGCTGGCCATCTGGGCGCTGGCCAACGGTGAGGTGCGTTCCTGGACGTCGCGCCGCGAGCTGGACGAGGAGGCCCGGCGCATCCGCTTCCGGCAGGAGGTCTCCTCGCACCCGGTGGCCGCGATGGGCGGCGAGTGGATCGCCGAGCCGCTCGGCGCGGACCACACCCGGCTGACACTGCTGCACGACTTCGAGGCGGCCGGCGACACCGCGGAGAACGTCGACTGGATCCGCCGGGCGACCGATCGCAACAGCGAGGCCGAACTGGGCAACATCAAGCAGCTGGCCGAGAACTGGGACCGGCAGGCCGCGCTGGCCTTCACCTTCGAGGACTCCGTGCTCGTCGACGGCCCGCTCGACGCGGTCTACGACTTCCTGTACGACGCCAAGGCCTGGCAGGAGCGGCTCCCGCACGTCGGCCGGCTCGACCTCACCGAGGACGTGGCGAACGTACAGCGGATGGCGATGGACACGGTGACCAAGGACGGCTCGACGCACACCACCGAATCGGTGCGGATCTGCTTCCCCGAGACCCGCCGGATCGTCTACAAGCAGCTGGTGCCGCCGTCGCTGATGACCGCGCACCTGGGCGTGTGGTCCTTTGAGGAGACGCCGGACGGGGTACGGGCCACCTCCTGGCACTCCGTGACCGTCAACGAGACCACTGTTACTGCGGTGCTCGGCCCGGACGCCACGGTCGGCACCGCCAAGGACTTCATCCGCAACGCGGCCGGCGGCAACAGCAGGGCCACGCTGAACCTGGCGAAGAAGTTCGTCGAGGGCGACCGTGGGTGAGTCCGCGACCGCTCCCGAGGTGCTGGTCGTCGGCGCGGGCCCGGTCGGGCTGACCGCGGCGCACGAACTGCTCCGCCGGGGTGTCCGCGTCCGGCTGGTGGACCGGGCCGACGGCCCGGCCGTCACCAGCCGGGCGCTGGCCACCCACGCCCGCACCCTGGAGCTGTTCCACGCGATGGGCGTCGCGGACCCGCTGCTCCCGCGCGGCCGCAAGGTCGAGCACTTCAGCCTGCACCAGAACGGGCGGCGGCTCGTACGGTTCGACACCAATTACGACGCCATGCCCACGCCGTACCCGTTCTCGCTCATGGTGGATCAGGCCGTCACCGAAGAGGTGCTGCGCACCGCCGTGGCCGCCCGGGGCGGCCGTATCGAGTGGGGGGTGGCCCTGGAGGAGCTGACGCCCGGCACGGACGAGGTACGGGCGGTGCTGCGGCACGCCGACGGCTCGGCCGAGGAGGTGACGGTGCCCTGGCTGGTGGGCACCGACGGGGGCCGCAGCACCGTACGCAAGGCGCTGGGGCTGCGGCTGATCGGCGAATCGACGGAGGAGTGGCTCAACGCCGACGTCGAGCTGGACGTGCCGCTGCCGCCGGACAGCAACCACCTGCTGCGCGGCAGGGCGGGCGGGCTGCTGCTGGTGCCGTTCCCCGAGGACGGCAAGTGGCGGGTCATCGACACCGAGGACATCGGCGGGGCGGAGGACGCCGAGCTGATCCGCGCCCGGCTGGCCGGCAAGCTCTCGCACGCGCTGGGCCGGCCGGTCCGGGTCTCCGCCCCGACCTGGGTGTCGGTGTTCACCGTGCAGCAGCGGATGATCGAACGGATGCGGGTGGGCCGCTGCTTCGTGGCCGGCGACGCCGCGCACGTGCACAGCCCGGCCTCCGGGCAGGGCATGAACACCGGCGTCCAGGACGCCGTCAACCTGGCGTGGAAGCTCGCCGACGTCCTCCGCGGGCACGCCGCCGAGGAACTGCTCGACAGCTACGGCGCGGAGCGCGTGCCGATCGGCGAGGTACTGCTCGGCTCGACCCGCCGGGCGGCGGCCCTGGTGGCGCTGCGGAACGCCGCGGCGCCGGTGCTGCTGCCGCTCGGGCTCGGGGTGCTGGGCGCGCTGCGCCCGCTCAAGCGGCGTGTCGAGCACAAGATCGTGCGGGGGTTCTGCGGACTCGCGCTGGACTACGCGGACAGTCCCCTGACGCTGCCCGGGCCCGCCAGGCCGGGCGGCGGCGTGCCGCCCGGCCATCGGGTGGGCTGCACGGCCCGGGACGCGCAGGTCCACCCGGGCTGGGCGGCGGTCCGCGCCGAACTGGCCGACCCGCGCTGGTCGCTGCTGGCCTTCGCGGTGGGCGGTCGCTTCGAGGCGGAGCTGAAGGAGACCGACCGGCGCTACGGCACGGCGGTCTCCGTCCGGACCGTCCACAGCGCGGCGCCCGGTCCGGCAGGTGCGTCGTACGGCCCGCATCCGCTGGCCGACCCGGGAGACGCCGTCCGGCGGGGGCTCGGTGCCGCCCCTGGCACGTACGTGCTGATCCGTCCGGACGGGTACGTGGCCGCCGCCGGGCCGGTGACCGGTGCGGACGGACTGGACGCGGTACTGCGCGGCCGCCGGCTGCTGCCGCGTGACTGAACGGCGGAAGGGGCCGGGCCGCATTGCGCGGTCCGGCCCCTTGTCGTACGGATCAGTAGTTGCCGAGGCCGCCGCAGACGTTCATGGCCTGCGCGGTGATGGGGGAGGCGGTGTCGGACACCAGGTACTCCACCAGCCCGGCGACCTCCGCCGGCTGGGTGTAACGGCCCAGCGGAATCTTGGTGTTGAAGCGCTCCAGGACCTCGTCGGTGGTGATGTCCCAGGTCTCGGAGTAGCCCTCCCGCACCCGGACGGCCATCGGCGTCTCGACATAGCCCGGGCAGACCGCGTTGACGGTGACACCGGTCTTGGCGAGCTCCAGGCCGAGCGCCTTGGTGAAACCGACGACGCCGTGCTTGGAGGCCGAGTAGGGGGCGCCGAAGATGACGCCCTGTTTGCCGCCTGTCGAGGCGATGTTGACGACCCGGCCCCAGCCGGCGTCCAGCATGCCGCCGGAGGTGAGGGCCTCGCGCGTCATACGGAACACGCTGTTGAGGTTGGTGTCGATGACGTCGTCCCACAGCTCGTCGGTGATCTTCGCGGTGACGCCGCCGCCGCTGCGGCCCGCGTTGTTGACGAGGACGCCGACCGGGCCGTACCGGTCGACGGCGGCGGCCACCAGGGCCCGGACGTCGGCGACCTGGCGGACGTCGGCGCGGGTGCCGTCGGCCTCGGCGCCGTCGGTGCGCAGCTGCTTGACGGTCCGCTCGACGCTGCCCGCGTCCCGGGAGCAGAGGAAGATCCGGTGTCCGGCGGCGCCGAGGCGCTGGGCCACGGCGAGGCCGATGCCGCTCGTGCCGCCGGTGATCAGGACGGTGCGGGGGGTGGGCTGGCCGGTCATGGGGTGTCCTTTCGGGAGTCCGTGGTGGCGGTCAGGGCGCGTACCGGCAGGCCGGGCACGTCGTGCACGGCGGGGTCGCCGAAGCCGGCCGCGGCGAACATGGCGCGGTAGGCGCCGGTGGAGTGCACCGCACCGGCGTCGGTGCCGGTGAGCATGAGCAGGGCGAGCAGATGCGAGGCGTGTTCCTCGGCCACCGGCCGGTCGCCGCCGGTGAATCCGGTGACGGCGACGGTGCCGCCCGGCCGCAGCGCCCCGCGCAGCCGCCGCAGCAGCCGGGTGGCGCGCTCCGGGGAGTACTGGCAGAGGACGTTGGTGAGCAGGACGACGTCGTAGGGGCCGCCGAGCGGCACGGTGAAGGCGTCACCCGGCAGCCAGGTCACGCGGTCGGCGACGCCGAGCCGCCGGGCGTGCCGCTCGGCGGCCTTCAGCACGCCGGGGACGTCGAGGCTGGTGACGGACGCGGTGGGATGCCGCTGGGCGAGGGTGTAGCCGACGATGCCGGGGCCGCAGCCCACGTCGAGGACGCGCGGCCCGGCGGGGCCGGCCGCCGCCGGCCGCGCGGCGAGGGCGTCGGCGGTGACCTCCGCGGCGGCCCGGGTGGCGAACGTGGCCTGTTCGGCGAAGTCCTCCCAGTAGGGCAGGTCCAGCCGGTCGGCGACGACGTCGGCGACCGGGCCGCCGCTGCGCACGGACCGCGCGAGGTCGCGCAGGGCAGCCCACTCCCAGTCGCTCGCGGCGACCCGCACCACGCCGCCGGCGTGCCCGGGCGCGGTGCTCACCAGCAGGTCCGCGCCGCCGGGCGGCAGCCCGTACCCGTCGGTGCCGTGCGTGGCCAGGCCGGTGACGGCCATGGCGTTCAGCAGGACGGCGATGCCGCGTGGGTCGGTGCCGGTCCGCTCGGCGACCTCGCCGGGGGAACGCGGACCGTCCACGAGCGCGTCGAACACCCGCAGTTCCACGGCAGCGCGCAGGACCGCCGTCTCCTTGAAGCCCTGGGCCAGGGCGAGCAGCCGCTGCCGGGTCAGGGCGGGTGGCCCGCTCGTCACCGCGGCTTCTCCGCGACGAGTACGAGGTCGCTGCCGGTGGTGTGGATCCGCTCGGCGGAGACCACCGTGAAGCCGGTCTTCGTCACCCACTCGCGGCAGTCGGCCACGGTGTACTCCGAACCTCCGGTGACCAGCGCGACGTTGAGGCTGCCGAGGACGCTGTACAGGTCGGGCCGCTCGTCGTCGAGCATCTGGTCGTAGATGACGAGGGCGCCGCCCGGGCGCACCGACGGGTAGACGCGTTCCAGGAGGGTGACGCGCTCCTCGGCGGTCCAGTCGTGCAGCACATGGCCGAGCACGACGACGTCCGTCTCGGGGACCGGGTCGTGGAAGAAGTCACCCGCGTGGAAGCTGATGCGGTCCGCCAGGTCCAGGTCCCGCATGTGCTCCGCGAAGAGCGGTCCTACGGGGGCCAGTTCGAAGACGCCGCCCGTCAGGTGCGGGTGGGCGCGGGCGATGGCGGCGGCGACGTTGCCGCGGGCACCGCCGACGTCGATGAAGGAGCCGTACGGCGACCAGTCCAGGGCATCGGCCAGCTGGGGGCCGACGGTGGCGTGGGCGGAGTCCATGTGGGCCAGGAAGCGCCGGGCGGCGTCGCGGTCCTGGTAGAGCTCGGCGAACGCGCCGGGCCCGGCGGCACCCGCCGCCTTGGGCTGCCCGTCGCGCAGCGCTTCGGTGAGCTTGCCCCACATGGGGAAGTGCCGGGTCGCGGCCGCCCGTACCGTGCTGCCGAGGTGGAAGCGGCCGCTGGGCAGCAGGGTGGCCTCGGTGCGGGCGGAGTTGCGGTAGCGCCCGTTCTCGCGCTCCAGGAGGCCGAGCGCGGTCAGCCCGTCGAGGAAGTCCCGCAGCAGCCGGGGGTGCAGGTCCAGGCCCTCGCGGATCTCGTCGAGGCCGGCGGGCCGGTCCGAGAGGAAGTCGAAGACACCCACCTCCACGGCGCTGTGCAGCAGCCGGGACTGGGCGTAAGCGGTGTTCAGCCGGCCGATCTGCACCGCGTCGTCGTACGCTCGCGGATCATCCGTTGCCATGGGGCGGCCCTTTCTCGCTCTGAATCCCGCTCTCCGGAGAAACGTCGGGAGAGGTCGTTGCCCGGATACTGGGCGGGGCCGGTGGAGGGGCTCTTGAGCGGGGCTGGACCGGTACCGCGGGAGTGCGTAGGGGGAGCCGGACACGGGGAAGCGGCGCCCGCTCCCCAACGGGGGGTAAGGAGCGGACGCCGCGGCTGGGAGGGGCTCAGGCGGCCTGCGCCTGCCGGAGCCGCCGTTGGGCCCTGGTGAGCACCATGGTGGGGATGGCGGCCAGGACGGTGACGCCGACCACCCACCAGTGGGTGTAACCGAAGGCGGCGGCGGTGTGGTCCGCGGTCGCCGGGCCGAGGCCCGCGAGGTGGTGCTGGAAGACCACGGTGAGGATGGCGATGCCGGCGGAGCCGCCGACCCGCTGGAAGGTGTTGAGCAGCGGAGTGGCGTGCGGCACCTGTGAGCGGTCGATCACCGAGTACGCGGTGGCCATGGCCGGCATGATCGCCATGCCGACGCCGAAGCCGCGGACCACCAGGACCACCGACAGCCACCAGTAACTGTCGTGTGCCCCGGCGAGCGCGAGCGGCAGCGTGCCGACGAAGGCGATGGCGAGGCCGGTGAGGATCACCGGTCCGCCGCCGATCCGGTCGGTGAGCCGGCCGGAGAGCGGCAGGGCGAGCACCGTTCCGATGCCCTGCGGGGCCATCAGGACGCCGGCCATGATGATGCTCTCGTGCCGGACGCCCAGGTAGTACTGCGGCAGCACGATCAGCGCGCCGAAGAGCGCGGCGCCGAGGCAGAAAGTGCTGACGACGGCTGCCGCGAACGCGGTGTTCTTGAACAGCCGCAGGTTGAGCAGCGGTGTCTTGGTGCGCAGGGCATGTACGGAGAACGCGGCCATCAGGACGAGCCCGCAGAGGGTCGGTACGGCGGCCGAGGTGGCCGTGAAGCTGCCGTGGTCGGCGATCTCCGCCACGCCGTAGGTCAGCAGGGGCAGTCCGAGGGCGACGAGGATCGCGCCCAGGACGTCGAAGCGGCCCGGGTCCTGCCGGGTGGAGGCCGGCAGCAGCCGGACGCCCGCGAGGAAGCCGACGACGCCGAACGGAATGTTGACCAGGAACAGCCACTGCCAGCTCAGGTGCTGGAGGAGCAGGGCGCCGAGCGAGGGCCCGAGGACGGGTGCGAGTACGACGGGGATGCCGACGATGCTCATGACGCGGCCCATGCGCTTGGGCCCGGCGACGGCCGCCAGCAGCATCTGTCCCGTGGGGACCAGAAGCCCTCCGGCCAGGCCCTGCACGGCTCTGATGGTGATCAGCGTCTCGATGTTCGTCGCCACGGCGCAGACGGCGGACGCGAGGGTGAAGACCGCGAGTGCGCCCAGCCAGAGCCGCTTGGCTCCCAGCCGCTTGGCCAGCCAGCCGCTGACCGGGAGGGCGGCGGCCAGTGCGACGAGGTAGCCGGACGCGACCCATTGAACGGTGTTCACGTCGCTGCTCAGCTTTTCGCCGATGCTGCCCAGGGCCACATTGACGATCGTGGTGGTCAGTGTCGACATAAAGGCGCCGAACACAATGACGCAGGCCAGTAGCCAGATTTCGGATGTGATCCGGTCATCGTCGCGGGTCGGCAAGGCACCCCCCGGCCGTGCCGCGTCGACCGACTGGGTCGCCTTGGTAGTCATCGGTTTCCCCTAACAGTGTTGGGTTACTAGGTCGCCAGAATGCACCCGCCGCCACAAGGCGTCAAGGACATGGCGTAAACCAGCGGGTTCGCGAGAGGCTGGGAGGCGTTCGGCAGCCGAACAGGGTTAGGGTGGCTGCCACACACGCACGAAAGAGGGCACACACGATGGCGCTTCAGCAGCAGACCGTGGTGCGCGTGGCCCTCAGGCTGCTGGACGAAGTGGGTCTGGACAGCCTGAGCCTGCGCCGCCTCGCCAAGGAGCTGGGCGTCCAGGCCGGCTCGCTCTACTGGCACTTCAAGGACAAGCAAGAACTCCTCGACCGGATGGCCGAGGAGATGTTCGCCGACGAGTTCGCCACCTTCCGGCACGACCCCGGCGACCGGCCCTGGGACGAGTGGCTGCGCGACATGATGTGGCGGCTGCGCCGCTCCCTGCGCACCCACCGCGACGGCGCCCGCCTGTTCGCCACCGCGCGACCCAACAAGGACGCGCTGGCTCTCCAGGAAGGCATGATGAACGCCTTCACCGCCGCCGGATTCAGTGTGGCGGACGCCCTGCGCAACGCCGGGACGGTGGCCAACTACACGCTCGGCTTCGTCCTCGACGAGCAGATCGCGGACTCGATGGCCCGCGCCGGCCAGACACCCGCCTCCGGCCCCGAGGCGTTCGACTCCGGGACCTACCCGACCCTGCGCTCGGCGCTGGAGGCCGCCGGGCGCCCCAACCCGGACGCGGACTTCCGGCACGGCACCGACGTACTCGTCGGGGGCATGGCCCGGCTGCTCAAGGAGCGCCGCTCCGGCTGACCCGCACTCCGGCCCGCGCCGCACCGGACGAAAGAGGAACTCCATGCATATCGGCAGCACAGCCGGCGCGCGTGCCGGGGGATCCCCCGGCGGCCGCCGAAGGAGGCGGGTGCCCGGCCCGCATTTAGCCACCGGCGCTCGGCGGGTGGTCGCATGACGACCGTGGTCCTGGGCTGTACGGGCTTCCTGGGCCGGCACCTCTACCGCGCGCTCGGCGCGGCCGGCCACCGGGTGCTGCCGGTGTCCCGCAGCGGGCTGGTCCGCTTCGACGCCGGTGCCGCCACGGCGGCGGAACTCGCCGCGTTCCTCACCGAGGCGGAGGCCCGTACGGTGGTGAACGCGGCGGGCGCGGCACGGGGCGTGACCGTACGGCAGCTGGAGACGGCCAACGTCCGCCTGGTGGAACGGCTGACGGCGGCCATCACGGCGATGCCGTACCGGCCCCGGCTGATCCACCTCGGCAGTGCCCACGAGTACGGACCCCGGCCTGCCGGGACGCCCTTGACCGAAGAACACGAGACCGCCCCGGCCGGCGCCTACGGGCGCTCCAAGCTGCTGGGCACACGGGCGGTGCTGCATGCGGCGCGGGACGCCGGGCTGCCCGGCGTGGTGCTGCGGCTCGCCGACGCCACCGGGCCGTACGCCCCCGGCGACAGTCTGCTGGGCAGTGTCGCCGGGCGGCTCGCCGCGGCGGCCGGCGCACCGGACGCGGGCGCCCGCGTGACGGACCTGCGGCTCACGCCCGGCGCGGCACACCACGAGTTCGTGGACGTCCGGGACGTGGCCGGCGCCGTGCTCGTGGCGGCCCGCGCGCCGGTGGCCGACATCGCGGGCCAAGTGATCAATGTCGGCCGGGGCGAGGCGGTGTCCGTCCGGTGGGCCGT
This sequence comes from Streptomyces sp. NPDC033221, assembly GCF_055577005.1. Classification (NCBI taxonomy): domain Bacteria; kingdom Bacillati; phylum Actinomycetota; class Actinomycetes; order Kitasatosporales; family Streptomycetaceae; genus Streptomyces; species Streptomyces sp. NPDC033221. Next base: position 58,221 of record NZ_JBVIQN010000008.1, read on the forward strand.
CGGCCGGCTGGCGGCGCTCAGCGGGCTGCCGTCGCGGATCGTCGACGGCCCTGACGACCCCGCCGGCCCGTGCCGCGACGTACCCCGGCAGCACCTGGACATCTCCAAGGCCCGCCGGCTGCTGGGCTGGCAGCCGGGCTACGACCTGGAGACCTCACTCCGCGACCTGCTCGCCTCAGCTTCCGGCTGGCTCTTCGAACGGGCACCGCGATGAGCGGTCACAGCAACCTGAGAAGGCCACCCGACCGGAAAAGCCACAGCGACCGCAGACAGCCGTGCCGACCACGGGCGCGAAGACTCAGGCGTGACAGGCGGGCAGTCCGCCGTGGTAGTCGAGCATGAGCGCGAAGGCGGCCATCTCGTCCAGCCGCGCGCCCCAGACGCCGCCGCGCGCCTCGTCGTAGGCGCGGACGAGGTTGGGCACCAGCCGCTCGGTGTCCAGCAGGTCCTCCCAGGCGCCGAGCCGCACCGAGCGCGCCGCCTCCAGCGGTGAGACGCCGGCGGCCAGGCCCTCCGCGGCCGTGCGCTGAACCCAGCGCAGGTACCGGGCGCAGTCGTCGAGCAGTTCCGGTCCGCCGACGGCTCCGTGGCCGGGTACGACCGTCTCGGGCTCCAGTGCGCGCAGCCGTTCCAGCGCGCGCAGGGACCCGCCGATCGAGCCCATGAGGCAGAACGGTGTCACCCCGTTCATCGCGATGTCCCCGGTGAACAGCGTCCGCCGCTCCGGCACCCACACCACCGTGTCACCGCAGGTGTGTGCGGGCCCCAGATGCAGCAGTTCGACCCGCGGGCCGCCGGTGTGCAGGTCCATGCGGTCGGTGAACGTCAGTTCCGGCAGCGTCAGCCGTACGTCCCCCCACTCGACGGCGGGCCACAGTTTCGTCAGTCCCAGATCCGACTCGATCATGTCGGCGCGGGCCACGGCGTGCGCGACGAACACCGCCTCGGGGGCGAACACGCAGTTGCCGAAAGTGTGATCGCCGTGCTGATGGGTGTCGACCACCACCCGCCGGGACGCCCCCGCCCGCGCGTCGACCTCCGTACGCAGCCGTTCGGCGCGGGCGATCGTCGCGGCGGTGTCCACGACCACCGTGGCCCGGCCGCCCAGCACCACCCCCGCGTTGCTCAGGCACCACCCGCCGTCCGGCTGGGTGAAGGCGAACACCCCGTCCGCCACCTCCTCGAATCGCGTCCCACGGTCTGTTCCGCTCACTCGTCGTCCTGCCATGCCGCCGATCCTCGGCCCGCGGACTCGACGTCCGCTCGACCCGGTGTCGAGCGCCGCGCAGCAGGCTGCGGAGCACGGGCGGCCCGCGCGCTGCCGTACGGATGACGACGAAGGAGCCGACATGGCACCCGCACAGCACGGACCGGGCTTCGCGCCGGGGCTGATGGCCGTCAACACGTTCACGCTGCTGAAGCCGGACGACGCCGCCCGCTTCGAGGAGAAGTTCCTGGACCACGTCGGGTTCATGCGGAGCCGGGAGGGCTTCGCCGCCCACCAGACGGTCCGCTCCGGCGAGCACGCGGGCCGGTACGCCAACGCCGGCTGGTGGCGCTCCCCCGACGACTTCGGTGCCGTCGCCCGGTCCGAGACCTTCCAGCGGCACGCCGAGGAGTTCCACCGGCTGGTCGAGGTGGAGGTCACCCCGGCCCGCACCCTCTACGCCACCGAACCGGCCGGAGCCGTCGGTGCCGCGCTGCCCGGATTCCCCCATGTGACCGTCGAGCCGTTCACCGCGGCCGGTGCGCCGGACGCGGTGCGCGACGCCTTCGCCGGACACCTGGCGGCCGTACCGGAAGGTGCCCTGGCCTGGGCCGTGCTGGGGGTCGCCCTGCCGGACCCGACACGGTACGTCGCCGTCGCCCGTTGGCGCTCCGCCGAAGCGGCCGGGAAGGCGCGCGCCGCGCACCCGCTGCCCGGCACCGCGACGGGCGGCTTCGTCGCGGGTGCGCCGCTGACCGAGGGCCGGAGCGCCACCGCACCGGCAGGCGCGTGAACACCCCGGGCCCCGCCGTCATCACCGGCGGTACGCGCGGCACCGGCCTGGCGGTGGCGCGGAAGGTGTGCGCGGCGGGCGGCGACGTACTGCTCGTGTACGGACACAGCGGCGAGGACGCCGGCCGGGCCCTCGCCTCCCTGGCCGGCCTGCCGGGCTCCGCCTCGGCGGTGAAGGCCGACCTGGCCGCCCCGGAGGGCGTCGGACCGGTGCTCGACGAGGCCGCGAAGCGCTGGGACCGGATCGGCGCCTTCGTGCACTGCGCGGCCGTCTGGCACCCGGCACCGGCCCTCGGCGCGGACACCGCCGCCGTCCGGGACGAACTCGCCATGGCCTGCGAACCGTTGCTGACCGCGGCGCCGCGTATCGCGGGCCTCATGGCGGGCGGCCCCGGCCGGATCGTCGCCGTCTCCAGCGCCGGCGCGCAGCGCGTCGCCCCCCGGTACGCGGGACTGGGCATGGCCAAGGCCGCGCTGGAGAGCCTGGTGCGCTACCTCGCGGTGGAACTGGCGCCGCGCGGGATCACCGTCAACGCCGTCTCCTCGGCCAAGCTCGACAAGGGGGAATCGGCGCCCGGCCAGGAGGCGGCCCGGGCCCTCGCCCGGCGCACCCCCGCCGGACGCCTCACCACCCCCGAGGACCTGGCCGGCGTGGTCGCGCTGCTGCTGCACCCCGACGCCGGCTGGCTCCAGGGCCAGACCCTCACCGCCGACGGCGGCCTGTCGCTGCTCGCCTGACCGCTCTGTTCCGTCACGGAGGTACCACTGCGATGACCGACCTGGCCGACCACACGACCGACGTCTGCGTGGTGGGCGGCGGCCCGGCCGGCGCCGTGCTGACGCTGCTGCTCCTGCGCTCGGGCGTGCGGGTGACCCTCGTCGAGAAGTTCGGGACGTCCTCGTTCGACCGCGAGTACCGGGGGGAGATCCTGCAACCGGGCGCGATGGCCCTGCTCGACGCGCTCGGCGTACTCGCGGACGTCCGGGAGCGCGGCTGCCACGAGCACGACCGCTTCCAGCTCGTCGAGCGGGGCCGCGCCCTGCTGGACGTGGACTACCGGCGGCTGCCCCGGCCCTACGACCATCTGCTGTCCGTGCCGCAGCCGCATGTGCTCGGCGCGCTCCGCGACCGCTGCGCGGAGTACGGGCACTTCACCGCGCTCGACGCCACGCGCGCGAAGGACCTGCTGCGCGAGGACGGTGCCGTCCGCGGTGTCGTGGTGGACGGCCCGGCGGGGCAGCGGGTGATCCGGTCCCGCTGCGTCGTGGGGGCCGACGGCCGCTATTCGAAGATCCGCAGGCTGGCGGGCATCGCCTTCCGCCGCCATGACGCCTTCGACCACGACGTGCTGTGGTTCAAGGTGGCCGCGGACTCCGACGGGCGACGCCGCGACGTCCGGGTGCACCGGGGCGGCACCGGCCCGGCGATGATCTACCACTCGTACCCGGACCGGCTGCAGATCGGCTGGATGCTGCCGCACGGCGGGTACCGGGAGCTGGCCGCGCACGGCGTGGACCACGTCAGGTCCCTCGTCGTGGGCGCCCTGCCCCGCTACCGCGAGCTGATCGAGGCGGAGGTGCGCAGTCTGCGGGACGTGTCGCTGCTGGACGTGTTCTCCGGCCGTGCCGAGCGCTGGGCGGACGACGGCCTGCTGCTCATCGGGGACAGTGCCCACACCCACAGCCCGATCGGGGCGCAGGGCATCAACCTCGCCGTGCAGGACGCCGTGGTTGCGCATCCCGTACTGGTCGGCGCGGTGCGCCGGGGCGACACCGGGGCGGCGGCGCTGGGGGCGTTCGCGGCGCGGCGCGCCCCGGACATCGAGCGGGCGATGAAGCTCCAGGTGATGCAGAGCAAGGCGATGCTTTCGACCGGGGCCCTGGCGACGCGCGTCCGTCCGGTGCTGGCCCGCGCCCTGAAGGGCACGCCGGTGTACCGGAAGGTGCTGAACCGTATCGCTTACGGCAACCGTGGCATCCGGGTCGACAGCGACTCCTTCAGCACGGCCTGACCGACGCCTGCCCGGTTCCGGGGGTACTTCCCCCCCCCCGGAACCGGGCAGGCTTCCGTCCTCAGCCGCGCACGGCCCCGGCGACCGCGTCCGCCGAGCGCCGGACCTCGGCGCGCAGCGCCTCCAGCCCCTGCCGCGCGGCCTTCTCCACCACGTCGTCACCGGACTTGAGGGTCCCCAGCGGCAGCGTCACCGTGCGGCTGACGGTGAGCTGCGTACGGTCCGGGCCGGCCGGCGCGAGCTGCCAGCGGCCCACCTCGGCGTGCAGTTCCTCCGGCGGGTCCAGCCGCTTGTAGGCGACGCGGTACGGGTCCGGGCGCAGCCGGACATAGCGGCCGCCCGGGGCGAGGGTCAGCGTCTCGGCGATCTCCCCGCCGTCGATGGCGGCGGTCGCGGACGGCCCGCCGTGCGCGGCCGCCCACACCTCCGGCCGCAGCAGCGCGGGCAGCACCGCGTCCGGGGCGCCGTCCAGCGGCACCTGCTCCTCGTGCGTCAGGAACAACCGGCCGAGCCCTGGGCCGAGTTCCGCGACGAACCGGTAGGCGTCCAGCTGCTTGGGCACGTTCTGGTCCAGGTTCGCGAGCTGCGCGGCGACCTCTTCCGTGGCGTCGGCGTCCAGGGTGTGGACGACCGTCATCGAGGCCGTTCCGATCTCGGGACCGGCGGTGAAGGTCCACAGACCGTGCTGGGAGCGGATGCTCCCGCCAGGGCTGTCGTGGACGAACTCGATACGCAGCCGCTCCCGGTCGAGCGTGCGGCGCACCTGCCAGGTCCGCACGGTCTCGCCCGCGCGCACCCAGCGCCGGACCAGGTCCCCGGTGGAGCCGTGCGGGGCGGGCGTCACCTCGGCGAGCAGCTGGGTCGGGGCGAAGCGCGGCGCGCCCTCGGTGTCGGCGACCAAGTCGAACAGGGCCCGGGGCGTGGCCCGGACGACGGCTTCGTGGCGTACGGATCGTTCGGACGGCGTCGGCATCAGGTGGTGTCCCCTCGGGGTGCGGTCCGCTCCGGCCGGACGGCGGAGCGTGGGCGATGCTGCCGCCACCCCCCACAGCGGCCCTAGAGAGGGGCTTGACGCGGGCCCCGCCGGGCGGTCGACCCCGGCCCGAGACCGGTTCGAGCGGCGGCCCGAAGACTCGCGGTGACGACAGAGTCTGAGTCACAGTGCCCCGGCCCGATCCGTCCGGCCGGCGGCCCGAGAGGAGGCGCTCGAACGTGGAATACCTGAAGCTGGGGAACAGTGGACTCGCGGTGAGCCGTGTGTCGTACGGGAACTCCACCACAGCCGGCAACCAGCTGGACGACGACGCGGCGGCGGCCTGTGTGCGCGCCGCCCTCGACGCCGGCATCACCACCTTCGACACCGCCGACGCCTACGCGGGCGGGCGGGCCGAGGAGGTGCTGGGTGCTGCCTTGAAGGGCGTGCCGCGGGAAAGCGTCGTCCTGATCACGAAAATCTTCTTCCCGACCGGCAAGGGGCCCAACGACCGGGGCCTGTCGCGCAAGCACATCCGCGCCGGCGTCGAGAACTCGCTGCGCCGCCTGGGAACGGACCACGTGGACGTGTACGTCGCCCACCGCTACGACAGCAGGACGCCGCTGGAGGAGACCATGTCGGCCCTGGCCGACCTGGTGCACCAGGGCAAGGTGCTGTACCTGGGAGTGTCCGACTGGGAGCCGGAACAGATCGTGGCTGCCAAGGCGATGGCCGACGAACTGCGGGTGCCGCTGGTGTGCAGCCAGGCGCAGTACTCGATGCTGTGGCGCATCCCGGAGGCGGGCGTCTCCCCGGTGTGCGAGGCGCTGGGCATCGGCCAGATGGCCTGGTCGCCGCTGGCGGGCGGAGTCCTGACGGGCAAGTACCAGCCGGGCGAGGACTATCCGGAGGACTCCCGGCTGGCCGAGGCCAAGGGGGCGCTGGAGGCCATGAACCGCTGGTACCGCCTCGGCCCCGGCGTACTGGAGAACGTACAGCGCCTGGCGAAGGTGGCGGCCGAGGCGGGGCTGACCCTGCCGCAGCTGGCGCTGGCCTGGGTACTGGGCCAGGCGCCGGTCACCAGCGTGGTCCTCGGCGCCTCGCGGCCCGCGCAGATCGAGCACAACCTGCAGGTCGTCGGCAAGCGGCTGGACGAGGAACTGCTGGCGCGCGTCGACGCCGTGCTGGGCCCGGTGGTGATCCGCGACCCGAGCCTCAACCCCCGTCCACCGGCCTGACGTTCACAGCCAGCCGGCCTCACGCGCGATACGGATGGCGTCGACACGGTTGCGCGCGCCCAGCTTGGTGACGACCGTCGCGAGGTAGTTGCGAACCGTGCCGACCGAGAGGACCAGCCGGGTGGCGATCTGCCGGGCGTCCTCCCCGTCGGCGGCCAGGCGCAGCACCTGCAGCTCACGCGGCGTCAGCGGCGACGTCCCGTCGTCCAGCGCGGCCAGCGCGAGCTGCAGGTCGACGACGCGCTCGCCCCGCGCGACGGCGTGGATGGCGTCCACCAACTGGGCGGGCTCGGCGTCCTTGATGAGGAAGCCCACGGCCCCCGCGGCGAGGGCCTCCCGCAGCTTGCCGGGCGCGGGCGCGCTGGTCAGTATCAGCACCTGGCAGTCGGGTAACAGGGCGCGGAGCTTGCCGGTCGCCGTGATGCCGTCCGTACCGGGCAGCCCGATGTCCACGACCGCGACGTCCGGCCGGGTCCGTGCCGCGACGGAGGCCACGTCGTCGCCGTGGGCGACCTCGGCGACCACTTCCAGATCCGGTTCGAGATCCAGCAGGGTGACCAGGGCCTTGCGCAACATGTGCATGTCCTCGGCGATCAGGATTCTGATCACGTGGATCGATTCCCCCTTTGGAGCACCGACAGCCACACAGCTCCAGGTGAATTATGACCCGGCCGCCGACGCAAGATCCATCAATCAGCAGGGGGAAGGCAGCAGCCATGAGTGCCGTGAGTGGGAGTGCGCCCGTGCCGGCCGGCCGTACGGCCGTGGACGCGCGCGAACGCAGCACCGCCCTGGCGGAGTTGCGCGAGAACGTACACCGCGGCCCGGAGCGGGCGACGGCCGCCCAGCACGCCAAGGGCAAGCTGACGGCGCGCGAGCGCATCGGCCTGCTCTTCGACCCGGGGACGTTCACCGAGGTCGAGGCGTTCCGGCGGCACCGGGCCACCGGTTTCGGACTGGAGGACCGGCGGCCGCACACCGACGGCGTCGTCACGGGCTGGGGGAAGGTGAACGGCCGTACCGTCTTCGTCTACGCCCACGACTTCCGGGTCTTCGGCGGGGCGCTCGGCGAGGCGCACGCGGAGAAGATCCACAAGGTGATGGACCTGGCGGAGGCGGCGGGGGCGCCGCTCGTGGGGCTGTGCGACGGCGCGGGGGCGCGTATCCAGGAGGGCGTCACGGCGCTGGCCGGTTACGGCGGCATCTTCCGCCGGAACGTACGCAACTCCGGGGTGATCCCGCAGCTCAGCGTGATCATGGGGCCGTGCGCGGGCGGCGCCGCCTACTCACCCGCCCTGACGGACTTCGTCTTCATGGTGCGCGGCATCTCCCAGATGTTCATCACCGGACCCGACGTGGTGCGGGCGGTGACCGGCGAGGCGATCACCCATGACGCGCTGGGCGGCGCGGATGCCCACGCGGCCCGCAGCGGGGTCGCCGCCTTCGCGTACGACGACGAGGAGAGCTGCCTCGCGGACGTGCGGTACCTGCTCTCCCTGCTGCCCTCCAACAACCGGGAGCAGCCGCCGGCCCTGCCGAGCGCCGATCCGGTGGACCGGCGCTGCGAGGTCCTGGCCGACCTGGTGCCGGCCGACCCGAACCGGGCCTACGACATGCGGCGGGTCATCGAGGAGATCGTCGACGAAGGCGAGGTGTTCGAGGTCCACGAGCAGTGGGCGGGCAACGTGCTGTGCGTGCTGGCCCGCCTGGGCGGGGAGGTGACCGGCATCGTCGCGAACCAGCCCGCCGCGCTCGCGGGGGTGCTGGACATACCGGCGAGCGAGAAGGCCGCGCGCTTCGTGCAGACCTGCGACGCCTTCAACATCCCGCTCGTGACGCTGGTGGACGTGCCGGGCTTCCTGCCCGGGGTGGACCAGGAGCACGGCGGGATCATCCGGCACGGCGCCAAGCTGCTCTACGCCTACTGCAACGCGACCGTCCCCCGGATCCAGGTGATCCTTCGCAAGGCTTACGGCGGCGCGTACATCGTGATGGACTCCCGCTCCATCGGGGCGGACCTCTCGCTGGCCTGGCCCACGAACGAGATCGCCGTCATGGGCGCCGAGGCGGCGGCCAACGTTGTCTTCCGCAGGGAGATCGCCGCGGCGGACGATCCCGAGCTGGCCCGCAAACAGCGCGTCGAGGAGTACCGGGAGCGGCTGATGCACCCCTATTACGCGGCCGAGCGGGGCCTGGTCGACGATGTGATCGATCCGGCCGAGACCCGGTCACGGCTGATCGGGGCCCTGTCGACGCTACGGGCCAAGAGCGCGCCGCTGCCCGGCCGCAAGCACGGGAACCAGCCGCAGTGAGCGCGCGGCCGGCAGCGGGCGACGACGTCCCGTGGGTGCGTGTGGTGCGCGGCAAGCCGACGCCGGAGGAACTGGCCGCGCTGACGGCCGTGCTCGCGTCCCGCTCGGGCGCCCGGGCCGCCGCGGAGACCGTCGCGGACGCGGTTCCGCTCCGGGCGGCATGGCCGCGCGCCGGACAGACCGTTCCGGCACCGGCGTGGCGGGCCCGCCGCCTGCCGGGGTGGCGTGGCGGTGAAGCGGCGTAGACCGGCGGGGGCGGACCCTTCGTGCGGCCCATCGGGTCCGCCCTGTGCCACGGCTGCCCGCGCATACGGATGCCTGGACCTGCGAGTGCCGGGACCTGCGGGTGTCTACGGCTACGTATGCCTGCGACCACGGCAGCGCACGACCGCATCCGCCCAGGACGACCGGGGCCGCATGCGCGCACGACGAACAGGCCGCGCCGCAGGCCCTGGGGTGGGGCTGCGGCAAGGCCATGAGCCGTACCGGCGAGCCAGACTCAGGTCTTGGGCCCGCCGCGTTCCTCCGCCTCGGCCTCGGCCTGCTTGGCCTGGACCTCGGGGTCCAGGGCGGCCGCCTCTGCGGTGCCGTCGACGGCGGTCAGGGTGGCGCGTTCGCTGACCTCGGTGGGGGCCGGGGGCTCGACCAGCCAGTCCGGGTTGGCCTGCTTGTCCCACCACTTCCAGGCGGCGTAGGCGCCGCCCGCGAGGAGGCCCACGATGGCGACGCGCTTGACGGCCTTGCCGGCGCGCCGACGGCGGTTGTGCTTCTTGACGAGCTTCTCGATCTCCTTGGCCGACACCTGGCCGCGGAGTGCCGCGATGGCGGCCGTGCCGCGTGCCACGGCCTGCTCGCGGACCGGTTCGGCCGCAGCGCGTGCGCTGTGCACGGCGTGCTCGACGCGCGGGGCGGTGTAGTCCGCGGCCTGGCGGGCGGCCTTGCGGGTGCGCTCGGCGGCCCGGCTCGCGGCGGCGTCCACCTTGGGCGGCAGGGCGTCGCGGGCGTGCTCGATGCGCGGGTGCAGGTGGGCGTCGTACTGGCTGCGGGCCTGGTGTGCGGCCTCGGCCACCTTGGGTGCCAGTCGCGTACGGGCCTCGTGCGCGTAGTGCGCGGCGGTGTCCTTGGCCGTACCGGCATACGGAGCCACCACCTCCGCCGCGTGCCGCACGCTGTCCTTGGCCGAACTGGTCGCCGCGCGCACGCTGTCCTTGCGGGTCACGGGATCCTCCTCCTCGGTGGCGTGTCCGGGGGGCTACGGGGGCTGTTCCCCAATGTCTGCTGTGTCGCCTGTCCACCCGAGTCAAGATCATGCCTGCTCACACGACACACGGCATGTGCGGGCGGGCATCCGGGTCATTGGGGACCATACGGAGCCTTGCGATGACAATGCCACGGTTTTCCGGGCTGTGCGCCGGTTCGGCGGGTACTGGTGGCGGAAAGGCGAACAGCAACGCGGCGGTGTCCGGGTGCCGGGCGGACGTCCATGCGAGGATCGGGAACCGTCAGTGCCGACTTATGGAAGGTAGATCGTGGCTGAAGAGCTCTACGCCACCCTGAAGACCAATCAGGGCGACATCGAGATTCGGCTCCTGCCGAACCACGCCCCGACGACGGTGAAGAACTTCGTCGAACTCGCCAAGGGCGAGCGCGAGTGGACCCACCCGGAGACCGGCAAGAAGACCACGGAGAAGCTGTACGACGGCACGGTCTTCCACCGCGTGATCAGCGGCTTCATGATCCAGGGCGGCGACCCGCTGGGCAACGGCACCGGCGGCCCCGGGTACGAGTTCAAGGACGAGTTCCACCCCGACCTGTCCTTCAACAAGCCGTACCTGCTCGCCATGGCCAACGCCGGCCCGGGCACCAACGGCTCGCAGTTCTTCATCACGGTCTCCCCGACCACCTGGCTGACCGGCAAGCACACCATCTTCGGTGAGGTCACCAACGACGCGGGCAAGAAGGTCGTGGACGCCATCGCGGCGATGCAGACCAACCCGCGTACGGACCGCCCGGTCAACGACGTCGTGATCGAGTCGGTCGTCGTCGAGACCCGCTGACGCGCGGCACCGCGTCACCGCCCATCCGGCCCGGGAGTCCCGCAGCGGCCCCGGAGCGCGGTGCGCGGGAACCATTGCGCCCTGCCCGGTCGTAGATCGGGTGGGGCGCGCACGTCGTTCGTGCGGTGACGTCCGCACGGATTCGGCACGAGGGACCGAGGGGACCATGGACCAGGCGCCGGGCAGCCCACAGGAGCCGCAGGACGCGCGGGCGGGCGACGCCGTACCCGGCTGTTACCGCCATCCGGACCGCGCGACGGGCATCAGCTGTACGCGCTGCGAGCGGCCCATCTGCCCCGAGTGCATGGTCAGTGCGTCGGTCGGATTCCAGTGCCCGGAGTGCGTACGCGGCGCCGGCGGCACGGGCAGTACGGCGCAGGCCACCGCCCCCCGGACCATCGCGGGCGGCTCGCCGACCACGGACACCCGGCTGGTCACCAAGATCCTGCTCGGCCTCAACGTCGCGGTGTTCATCGCGGTGCTGTCGGTGGGCGACGGCCTGGTCCAGAGCCTGGAGATGATCGGCGGGGCCTTCGTCCCCCAGGACCTGAAGTTCATCGGCGTCGCCGAGGGCGAGTTCTACCGCCTGCTGACGGCGGCGTTCCTGCACCAGGAGCCGATGCACATCATCTTCAACATGCTGTCGCTGTGGTGGCTCGGCCCGCCGCTGGAGGCGGCCCTCGGCCGGGTCCGCTTCCTCGCCCTCTACCTGCTTTCCGCCCTCGGCGGCAGCGCCCTGTCGTATCTGCTCGCCGCCCAGAACCAGCCCTCGCTGGGCGCGTCCGGCGCGATCTTCGGACTGCTCGGCGCGACGGCCATACTGATGCGCCGCCTGAACTACGACATGCGGCCGGTGCTGATCCTGCTGGCGCTCAACCTGGTTTTCACATTCGCGTGGCCCAACATCGCCTGGCAGGCACATGTCGGCGGTCTGATCGTGGGCGCGGCCGTGACGTACGGGATGGTGCATGCGCCGCGGGAACGGCGCGCGCTGGTGCAGGGCGTCACGTTCGCGGTGGCGTTCCTGGCGATCGTCGCGGTGGTGTGGGTGCGGACCGTCCAGCTCGTGGGGTGAGTGAGCGGGCGGGCAGGCAGGTGCGGCCCGGCGGCGTACGGTCGGCGGGTGCTGCCCCGGCGGTGTACGGCCCTGGCGGCGTACGGCCGCCCGGCGACGGCCTGTGAAAAGCCGGTATGGACGCCGGTTCGGCGCCGGTTGTCCACAGCGCGTGTCGGATCTTGTGCATCGGGTGGGGAACGTGTGTTCCGCTCTGCACTGAGCTGCGTTTTCCCAGGAAGGGCAGGGGGTGACGGTGGTCCGGGTGGCGGGCCGCCGGTCACACCGGCGTCAACGGCCGGGAAGTTATCCACAGATCTTCTGAAGTTTTCCCCGGCTGTGGATAACTGTGTGGATGGCCTTGGGCAGGGCTTGCGCGACAACGCCCGCGACAGGGCCGGATCACAGCCCGGCGAGGGGCGGATCAGCGGCCCGTACCGGAGCGGTCAGCGGCCCGACAGGAGCGGCCGTGGTGGCCGCCCTGACGGGCGCGGTCGTCCTCGAAGCCGGGTGTCACCGGTGGCCGTGGGCTGGTCCGGGCTACTTCCACTGGGTGGACACGCCGAAACCCAGGGCGATGAAACCGAACCCGCACACGATGTTCCAGTTGCCCATCGCCTTGACGGGCATGTCGCCCCCGGTGACATAGAAGAGCACGATCCACACCAGGCCGATCAGGAACAGTGCCAGCATCACCGGGGCGACCCAGCCGCGGCCGGAACTCATGCGCAGATTGGTCGTCTGCTTCGCCGGCGGCGGCGTGAAGTCGTCCTTCTTGCGGATCCGTGACTTCGGCACGAGGAACTCTCCTGTCGATGATCTGCGTGACCGCACTGGGGGCGGATGATGCGTGAGGCGGGCCGGGCGGGTGGTGACGGGGAGCGGATTCCTTCCCCGAGCGTCCGTTAGCGTAGTGCTTCCGCGGCGTCGTAAGGAGCAAGGGTACGTTGAGCACTTCCGCTGACTCCCCCGGCCGCCCGCCACGCCGCCGCCTGCGGCCGGTGCGGCTGCTGACGCTGGCGGTCTTCGCGCTCGCCGGACTGATCTTCTGGCTCAGCTTCGACACCGCGCGCGGCACGGACCTGCGCTCCGACGATTCGATGCTGCGTCTGTCCGACCTCATCCAGGAACGCAGCCACAAGAACGGCGCCCACGACGAGCGCAACGCCGCGCTGCGCGACGAGGTGGACACCCTCGCCCACCAGGACAGCGGCTCCTCGAAGGCCGAGGACGCCAAGCTGGCGGCGCTGGAGAAGAACGCGGGCACCAAGCCGGTCGCCGGCCAGGGCCTGACCGTCACCCTCACCGACGCCCCGCCGAACGCCACCGCGAAGATCCCCGGCGTGCCGGAGCCGCAGCCCAACGACCTGGTCATCCACCAGCAGGACCTGCAGGCCGTGGTCAACGCCCTGTGGCAGGGCGGCGCCAAGGGCATCCGGGTCATGGACCAGCGGCTGATCTCCACCAGCGCGGTGCGCTGTGTCGGCAACACCCTGATCCTCCAGGGCCGCGTCTACTCGCCGCCGTACAAGGTCACCGCCGTCGGCGACCGCGAGACGCTGAACCGGGCGCTGACCGCCTCGCCGGCCATCCAGAACTACATGCAGTACGTGAACGCCTACGGCCTCGGCTGGAAAGCCGACCAGCACGAGGCGGTGACTCTGCCCGGCTACTCCGGCACAGTGGATCTCCACTACGCACAGCCTGTGAAGCCGTGATCCGCCGGCCGCCCGCACCGGGGCCGGCGGCCGGGGAGGGGGCGGTCCGCCATGACGGCACGGTCCAGGGCGGCGGCGCGGTACGGGACGAAGGGGCGGCCCGGGGCGAGGGGACGGCCTGGCCCGGGGCGGCGGCCCGCCACGGTGGCGCGGCTGATCGTGCGGACACTCAGCGAGGTCTGCGTCACCGCCGGCACACTGATCGTCCTCTTCGTGGTGTACGTCCTGTTCTGGACGGGCGTACGGGCCGACAGCGCGATGGACGGTGAGATCGGCAGACTCCAGGACCGGTGGTCCACCGGACCGGTCGCCACCGCCTCCCCGGACGGCACTTCCGGGCGGCCGGACAGCTCCGGCAAGCAGCCGCGGTACGAGAACGGCGCGCCCTTCGCCGTGATGTACATCCCCCGCTTCGGCGCCGGCTGGAGCAAGCCCGTGCTGGAGGGCACCGCGGCGGACGTCCTGAAGAAAGGGCTGGGGCACTACGGCCGCACCGCGCGGCTCGGCGAGACGGGCAACTTCGCGGTCGCCGGGCACCGCCGCACCTATGGCGACCCCTTCAAGGACTTCCCCCGGCTGCGGCCGGGCGACGCGGTGGTCCTCACGGACGGCACGACCTGGTTCACGTACCGGATCGACCGGCGCCCCTACAGGACGCTGCCCACCGATATCGGCGTCATCGACCCCGTACCGCGCAAATCGGGATACAACGGCCCGGGTCGCTATCTCACCCTCACCACCTGCGAGCCGGAGTGGGGCCACAGCCACCGGCTGATCGTCTGGGCCCACCTGGATTCCACCCAACCCGTGGAGCGCGGCAGGCCGTCGGCTTTGACCGGCTGACCCCCCGGCCCCCGCCCCCGCCCTTTAGTCTGGTGGGGCGATCGACATCGATCGACACGGTCATCGTCATCGGCAAGTAGGGGCAGCGACAGCATGTACGGCTGGATCTGGCGGAATCTGCCGGGCAACACATGGGTGAAGGCACTGCTTTCACTCGTGCTGGTGCTGGCGATCGTCTACGTGCTCTTCCAGTACGTCTTCCCGTGGGCGGAGCCGCTGCTCCCCTTCAACGACGTCACGGTCGACCGAGGGATGGGCGCTGTCCGATGACCGCACGCATCCTGGTGGTCGACAACTACGACAGCTTCGTCTTCAACCTCGTCCAGTACCTCTATCAACTGGGTGCCGAGTGCGAGGTGCTGCGCAACGACGAAGTCGAGCTGCGGCACGCGCAGGACGGATTTGACGGCGTCCTGCTGTCCCCGGGCCCCGGCGCCCCTGAGCAGGCAGGCGTCTGTATCGACATGGTCCGGCACTGCGCCGACACCGGCGTGCCGGTCTTCGGTGTCTGCCTCGGGCTGCAGTCGATGGCGGTCGCGTACGGCGGCGTCGTCGGCCGGGCCCCCGAGCTGCTGCACGGCAAGACCTCCCTGGTCTCCCACGAGGGCGCGGGCGTCTTCAAGGGGCTGCCCACCCCCTTCACCGCCACCCGCTACCACTCTCTGGCCGTGCAGCCCGGCACCGTACCCGACGAGATGGTGGTCACCGCCTGGACCGGCGACGACGCCGAAACCGGCGTGGCGATGGGCCTGCGGCACCGTGAACTTCCGGTGGAGGGCGTGCAGTTCCACCCCGAGTCGGTACTGACCGAGTGGGGCCACCGGATGCTCGCCAACTGGCTGGTGGAGTGCGGCGATCCCGGTGCGGTGGAGCGCTCGGCGGGGCTCGCCCCGGTGGTCGGCAAGGTCGGCGCGTGACTGACCTCCGCCGCGAGCGCGAGGGGAGGTCCCACGAGCCGCGGCGCGCTGCCGACGGCTCGTACGACCGTGCGGCGTTCGAGGCAGCCGTGGGGCAGCTGGACGATCCGCTGACGGACCCGCTCCCGGGCCGCCCGCCGGAGCGGGAGTCGCGGCCGGGATCCGTACCCGGTCCTGGCTCTGGGCCCGGTACCGGCTCTGGGGCCGAGCCTGGCCCCGGACCTGATGCCGTGCCCGGCACCGACCCCGGCCCTGGGCGGAACGCGCATCCGCAGACGGCGCAGCCCGCGCAACCCGCCGCGGGGAAGAGCGGTTCGCCGTGGTTCCGGCCGCACCATGCCCCGGCGGCGACTCCCGCGCAGCAGCAGAGCCCGGGCCGGAACCAGGCTCCGCAACGACCGGCGAACGGCCCGATATCCGGTCCGGCCCAGACCCGGCCGCAGACCCAAGCCCCGGCAGCCCCGTACGTGCCGACCCCGAACCCGGGCCCGGCCACGGACCCGGCCCCCACCCCGAACCCGGCCCCGGCCCCGGCCCCCGGGCCCATGCCGGACCCGTTCCTCAACCAAGCCCTGAACCCGCCGTACGTACCGGGCCCGGTCGGCGCTGCCGACTCGGAGCCCGCGTTCGACGCCGAGACCATGGCGCTCCGTCAGGCCGCGGAGCCGGACGGCGAACGCAGCGGGCCGGACGTTGTTTCACGTGAAACAGAGCCCGCGTCCTCGGCTCCCGACACGTCAGCCGCGACACCACCGGCGACCGGCGGCCGCGCCGCGCGCCGTAAAGCCGCCCAGGAGGCCGCCAAGCGCGGTAACAGGCGCGGGCGGCGCGGTTCCCCCTCGGACGCCGCGAACGCCTCGTCTTCGGCCGCTGAGACGCCTTCCGCGCCCATGACGCGGCTGGAGGCCCGCCGGGCCGAGCGGGCGCGCAAGGAGAGCCCGGGCATCATCGCGAGCCGCGCCGTCGGCGAGGTGTTCATCACCCTCGGCGTGCTGATGCTGCTCTTCGTCACCTACCAGCTGTGGTGGACGAACGTCCTGGCGCACCAGCAGGCGGGCGGCACCGCCAGCAACCTGGAGCACGAGTGGGACGAGGGCGGCGAGGACCGCAAGCCCGACGCCTTCTCGCCCGGCCAGGGCTTCGCGATCATGTATATCCCCAAGCTGGACGTGAAGGTCCCGATTGCCGAGGGCATCAGCAAGCCCGCGGTGCTGGACCGCGGCATGGTCGGCCACTACGACAAGAACAGCGTGAAGACCGCGATGCCCTGGGACAAGGAGGGCAACTTCGCGGTGGCCGGACACCGCAACACCCACGGTGAGCCGTTCCGCTACATCAACAAGCTGGCCAAGGGCGACAAGATCGTCGTCGAGACGCGCAGCACGTACTACACGTACACGATGGAGAGCATCCTCCCGCAGACCTCGCCGCGGAACATCGGTGTGATCGGCCCGGTGCCCAAGGGCTCCGGCTTCACCGGCCCCGGCCGCTACCTGACGCTGACGACCTGCACCCCGGAATTCACCAGTACCTACCGGATGATCGTCTGGGGCAAGATGGTCGAGGAGCGGCCGCGGAGCAAGGGCAAGCCGGATGCGCTCGTCAGCTGAGCGAACGTAAGAGGGGTACCACGCGGTGACTGCCACCGGACACGACGAGGACACCGGCCCGGCGGCGGAGCAGCCGGTGTCCACGCCGCCGCGCCGCCTGCGCGGGCGGATCGCCGCCGTCGTCAGCGTCATCGGCGAGCTGCTGATCACGGCGGGGCTGATCCTGGCCCTCTTCGTCGTCTACTCGCTGTGGTGGACGAACGTCCTCGCCGACCGTGCGGCGCACAAGCAGGGCGACACGGTCCGCAAGAACTGGGCGCAGACCCCGAAGGGCCCCGGCGCGCTCGACACCAAGGACGGCATCGGCTTCCTGCACGTCCCGGCGATGAAGAACGGCGAGGTGCTCGTCAAGAAGGGCATCGACCCGGACGTTCTCAACGAGGGTGTCGCCGGTTACTACACCGAGCCGGTCAAGTCGGCCCTCCCGCAGGACGCGAAGGGCAACTTCTCGCTGGCCGCGCACCGCGACGGGCACGGCGCCAAGTTCCACAACATCGACAAGCTCAAGGACGGCGATCCGATCGTCTTCGAGACCAAGGACACCTGGTACGTCTACAAGGTCTACGCGTCCCTGGACGAGACCTCGAAGTACAACGTGGACGTCCTGGACGACGTCCCCAAGGAGTCCGGCAAGCGCAAGGCGGGCCGCTACATCACGCTGACGACCTGTACGCCGGTCTACACCTCCACGTACCGCTACATCGTCTGGGGCGAGCTGGAGCGCACCGAGAAGGTCGACGCCAAGCGCACCCCGCCGAAGGAACTTCGCTAGAGCCGGTTCCCCGCGCCAACGGGAAAGCCCCGGCCCCATCGAAGGGTGCCGGGGCTTTCCCGTGCGGCGGCAGACGCCCGTCAGCGCCTGTGGTGCCGTCCCCACCAGCTGCTCGGGTCGCCGAAGACGCTCCCGTCGTCACCGCCGTCGTCCCCGCTGGGGGAACCTCCGATGGTGGTGAGCGTCACCGTCGTGGAGCCGGGCGCGGACGGGGTGTTCGGCTGCGGGTCCTGGGTGACCACGCGGGCCTTGTCGTCCTGTGAGCTGCCGCCCGCGAACTGGATGTTCGTGAAGCCGGCGTCCTGCAGGGCCTTCTTGGCGTCCTTGACGGACTGGCCGACGACGGTGGGCACCGGCTTCTGCTCGGCCGCCTTGCCGACGGTCAGGGTGATCGTCGAGCCGTTGCGGGCCTGCGTGTTGCCGTCCGGGGACTGCTTGACGACCTTGCCGACCTGGTTCGGGTCGGACGTCTCCTGCTCGGACTTGCCGACCTGGAAGCCGAGGTCGGTCAGCTGCTTGGAGGCGGTGTTGAAGTCCTGCCCGACCACCGGCGGCACCGTCGCCGTCGGCGACTTCTTGGCGACGACCAGGGTGATCTTGGTCTTCTTGGTGGCCTCGCCCTGCGCCTTGGGGTCCTGGTCGATGACCGTGCCCTCGGTGCGGTCGGAGACCCGCTCGGTCTTCTGGACGTCCTGGAAGCCCTTTTTCTCCAGGTCGCTCTTCGCCTTGTCGAAGGTCAGGCCCGTGACGTCGGGGATGGTGACCTTCTCCGGCCCGGTGCACAGCGTCACCGTCACCGTCTCGTCCTTGGAGACCGTCTCGCCGGCGGCCGGCGACTGCTTGGTGATCTGGTTCTTCTCGACGTTCTCGCAGGCCGTGCTGCCGCCCTTGGTGACCTTGAAGCCGCCGTTGTCGCCCGCGGCCTTGGCCTGGTCGAGGGTCTTCCCGGTCAGCTCCGGGACCTTCACCTCGCTGCTGGTGTTGGTGTTGCTGAACATCGCCTTGCCGATGAAGATCGCACCGGCGAGCACCAGGATGCCCGCGACGACGAGCAGGATCGTCGAGGTGTGCTTCTTCTTCTGGCCGCCGCCACCGCCACGGCGCCGGTCGGGCCGCTCGTCGTAGCCGTACCCGCCGTCGTCCGGATTCATCGGCGGCAGCATCGACGTCTGGCCCGCCGGGTCCTGCGGACGCAGCATCGTCGTCGGCTGGTCCTGGTCGTAGCCGACCGCGCCGAGGGCGGCGGTCGCCGCGACCGGCTGCCCGTCGAGGGCCGCCTCGATGTCGGCGCGCATCTCGTCCGCCGACTGGTAGCGGTAGTCCGGGTCCTTGACCAGCGCCTTGAGGACGATGGCGTCCATCTCGGGCGTGATCTCGGGGTCGAAGTTGCTCGGCGGCTGCGGCTCTTCCCGTACGTGCTGGTAGGCCACCGCGACGGGCGAGTCGCCGACGAACGGCGGCCGTACGGTCAGCAGTTCGTAGAGCAGGCAGCCGGTGGAGTACAGGTCGGAGCGGGCGTCGACCTGCTCGCCCTTGGCCTGCTCGGGCGAGAGGTACTGCGCCGTGCCGATGACCGCCGCGGTCTGCGTCATCGTCATACCGGCGTCGCCCATCGCGCGGGCGATGCCGAAGTCCATGACCTTCACCTGGCCGGTGCGGGTCAGCATGACGTTGGCCGGCTTGATGTCGCGGTGGACGATGCCGGCCCGGTGCGAGTACTCCAGCGCCTGGAGCACACCGATGGTCATCTCCAGCGACCGCTCGGGCAGCAGCTTGCGGCCGGAGTGCAGCAGCTCGCGCAGGGTGGAGCCGTCGACGTACTCCATGACGATGTACGGGATGGAGACCCCGTCGACGTAGTCCTCGCCGGTGTCGTACACCGCGACGATCGACGGGTGGTTCAGCGAGGCGGCCGACTGGGCCTCACGGCGGAACCGGGCCTGGAAGGACGGGTCGCGGGCGAGGTCCACGCGCAGCGTCTTCACAGCGACGGTGCGGCCGAGGCGGGTGTCATGCGCGAGGTAGACCTCGGCCATGCCGCCGCGGCCGAGCACCGAGCCCAGCTCGTACCGGCCGCCGAGGCGACGCGGCTCTTCCATAAGCTTCTCCAGCCCTCTCCGTCAGTCCCGACCGCACCCGTGTGTGGTCCGGCGGTGTGCTGTTCGGGCATACCGTACCCGGCACGCCATGCGGGGCCCGGCCGCGACCGGCACCTGATATCCGACCGGTATGGGCGTGACCGGGGTCACTTCCTGCCGTCGAGTACTGCCTCCATGACCTTCTTGGCGATGGGGGCGGAGAGCTTGCCGCCCGCGATGTCGTCGCGGAGGGTGTCCGAGCTCTCGATCACGACGGCGACGGCCACCGGCGTGCCCTTGGCGGTCTTGGCGTAGGAGATGAACCAGGCGTACGGGTTGTCCTTGTTGTCCTCGCCGTGCTGCGCGGTACCGGTCTTGCCGCCGACGGTGACGCCGTCGATCTGGGCGTTGGTGCCGGTGCCGTTCTTGACGACGCCCTCCATCATCTCCTGGACCTTCTGGGCGTTCTCCGGCTTCAGCGGCTGGCTCATCGTCTCCGGCGTGTGCTGCTGTACGACGTTGAGATTGGGGGCCACCAGCTGGTCGACCATGTACGGTTTCATCAGCTTGCCGCCGTTGGCGATGGCCGCGGTGACCATGGCCATCTGCAGCGGCGTGGCGCGGTTGGAGGCCTGGCCGATGCCGGCCATCGCGTTCTGCGGCCGGTTGTCGGTGGGGTAGACGCTCTCGGCGGCCCGGACCGGGGTGTCGACCTCGTCGTTGTTGAAGCCGAACTTCTCCGCCTCGGCCTTCATCGTCTTGTTGCCGAGGTCGGCGCTGATCTTGCCGAAGACGGTGTTGCAGGACCAGCGCAGCGCTTCCTTGAGGCTGGCGTTCTCGCAGGGGATGTTCCCCTCGTTCTTCAGCGGCTGGTGTGCGGTGTCCGGCAGGTACCAGGGCAGCGGCGAGTCGGTCTTGGCGTTGATGTCGGTGTAGAGGCCGTGCTCCAGCGCGGCGGAGGCCGTGACGACCTTGAACGTCGAGCCCGGGGGGTAGGTCTGGCGCAGCGCCCGGTTGAGCATCGGCTCGTCGGGGTTGGCCTTCTTCAGCAGCGAGTTGTACGCCTTGGCATCCTTGTCGGACATGCCGGCGAAGGTGGAGGGGTCGTACGACGGGGTGCTGGCCAGCGCCAGGATCGCGCCGGTCTCCGGGTTGATCGCGGCGACCGCGCCCTTGTTCTTGCCCAGGCCCTCGAAGGCGGCCTTCTGCGCCTTGGCGTTCAGGGTGGTGACGACGTTGCCGCCCTTTTGCTTCTCGCCGGTGAACATGTCGACCGTGCGGCTGAAGAAGAGCTTGTCGTCGGTGCCGGACAGGATGCTGTCGTTGAGCTTCTCCAGCTGGTTGGAGCCGAACGCCTGGGACGCGTAGCCGGTGACCGGCGCCCACATCGGGCCGTCCTTGTACGTCCGCTTGTACTTGAAGTCGCCGCTCTCGTTGGTGGCCGAGCCGGTGATGGCCTTGCCGTCGACGATGATGTTGCCGCGCGGCTGGCTGTAGCGCTCGATGGCCACCCGCCGGTTGTGCGTGTCGTTCTTCAGCTCGTCGGCCTGGACGAACTGCACCCAGTTGACGCGGATGAGCAGCGAGAGCACCAGCAGGCCGCAGAAGATGGCCACGCGGCGCAGAGGCTTGTTCACGGGCGGACCACCTGGGTCATCTCGGCGTCGGTGGAGGGGGCCGGGGCGGGGGCGGGGCGGCGCGCGGTGTCGCTGATGCGCAGCAGCAGCGCGACCAGGGCCCAGTTCGCGATGACGGAGGAGCCGCCCTGTGCGAGGAACGGCATCGTCATACCGGTCAGCGGGATCAGGCCGGTCACACCGCCGGCGACGACGAAGACCTGGAGGGCGAAGGCACCGGACAGGCCGACGGCGAGGAGCTTGCCGAACGGGTCGCGGGCGGCCAGCGCCGTGCGGATGCCGCGCTCGATGAGCAGGCCGTACAGCAGCAGGATCGCCATCAGGCCGGCCAGGCCGGCCTCCTCTCCGACGGTGGCGAGGATGTAGTCGCTCTTGGGCGCGATGCCGCCGATGAGGCGGGAGTAGCCCTGGCCGAGGCCGGAGCCGAGGATGCCGCCGGAGCCGAAGGAGTACATGGCCTGGGCGGTCTCGGTGACGCCGCCGTCGAGCAGCTCCAGGGGGTTGAGCCAGTTGTGCACACGGGTCTGGACGTGCGACTCGAAGGTGGCCACCGCGACCGCGCCGGCGCCGCTGAGCAGCAGGCCGAAGACGATCCAGCTGGTCCGTTCGGTGGCGACGTACAGCATGACGACGAACAGGCCGAAGAAGAGCAGGGACGTACCGAGGTCGGTCTCGAAGACCAGGATCATCAGGCTCAGCGCCCAGATGACCAGGATCGGGCCGAGGTCGCGGCCGCGCGGCAGGTACAGGCCCATGAAACGGCGGCTGGCCAGCGCCAGCGCGTCCCGTTTGACCATGAGATAGCCCGCGAAGAAGATCGCGATGACGATCTTGGCGAACTCACCCGGCTGCAGCGAACCGACACCGGGGATGGTGATCCAGATGCGGGCGCCGAACTTCGCCGGGAAGAACACCGGCGCGATCAGCAGGATCAGCGCGACGACCATCGAGATGTAGGTGTAGCGCTGCAGGACCCGGTGGTCCTTGAGGAAGATCAGCACGCCGAGGAACAGGGCGACGCCGAGCGTCGACCACATCAGCTGCCCGGGGGCCATGGCGCCGCCGAGCTGCTTGGTGGTGATCTGCGGTTCCTGGTCCAGGCGCCAGATGAAGACCAGACCGAGCCCGTTGAGGAGGGTCGCGATGGGCAGCATCAGCGGGTCGGCGTACGGGGCCCACTTGCGTACGACGAGGTGGGTGACGCCGGCCAGCAGGAAGAGGCCGAGGGCGTAGCCGAGTACACCGGCGGGGACCCCGCCCTCCTTGGCCAGGCCGACGTTGATGTACGCGAACACCGGGATGAGGACCGCGAAGACGAGCATGGCCAGCTCGGTGTTGCGGCGGCTCGGGGCACCGATCGTGCCCACGGTGGTCGTGGTGGTGGTACTGCTCATCAGTTCTACGGCCCCCTACGCCCTCACTGCTGGGTGCTGCAATTTTTTTCCAGCTTCTGCTGCTCCTCTGAGGGGGGCGTCTGGCTGGTGGTGGGTGTGGGCGTCGGGGCCGCCGGCTTCCCGGGCTTGCCCTTGTTCTTGCGGGCCTCTTCCTCGGCCTTCTTACGGTCCTCCGCCGCCTTGCGCTCCGCCGCTTCCCGCTGTTCCTTCGACTGACAGGCGTTGGCCTGCTTGCCCAGCTCGGAGACCTTGTCGATCGCCTGGTTGCGGCTGTCGACGGCGATGGTCTCCTTGACCTGGTTGCGCTGGTAGACGGGAAGGTACTTGAGTTCGATCTCCGGGTGGTCCTCGTCGACGTTGTTGAGCTTGATCCAGGCGAGGTCCTGGCTGATGCCCTGGTACAGCGCGACGTGGTCGTCCTTGGCGCCGACGAAGTACTGCGTCTGCGTCCAGCGGTAGCCCGCGTACAGGCCGCCGCCGACGACGGCCAGCGCCAGCACGATGATCAGCGACCGTTTGATCCACCGGCCCCGGCCGCGCTCCGGCTTGAGGAACTCCTCGTCCGTGAACGCGCCGAACGAGCCCTGCGGCGGGCCCGCGAGGTCGTTGTCGCCGCTGCCCGGCGGGCCGAAGGCGCCGCCCGGCGCGGCCTGCGGCGCGTCCCGGTGGCGGCCCAGTTCGGCGGCGCGGGCGGCCGGCGTCTGCATCGTGCTGGGGTCGCTGAGCTGGTTCTGGTTCTCGGCGACCGCGCCGACGACGACGGGGGTGTCGTTGAGGTGGCCCGCGAGGGTGTCACCGGCGTCGACGTCCAGTACGTCGGCGACGATGCAGGTGATGTTGTCCGGGCCGCCGCCGCGCAGCGCCAGCTGGATCAGTTCCTGCACGGTCTCGTGCGGGCCCTGGTAGCTGGCGAGGGTGTCCTCCATGGTCTGGTGGCTGACCACGCCGGACAGGCCGTCCGAGCAGATCAGGTAGCGGTCGCCGGCCCGTACCTCGCGGATGGACAGGTCGGGCTCGACGTGGTCGCCGCTGCCCAGCGCGCGCATCAGCAGGGAGCGCTGCGGGTGGGTGGTGGCTTCCTCCTCGGTGATCCGGCCCTCGTCGACGAGCCGCTGCACCCAGGTGTGGTCCTGCGTGATCTGCGTCAGGACGCCGTCGCGCAGCAGGTACGCGCGGGAGTCGCCGACGTGGACGAGGCCGAGCCGCTGCCCGGTCCACAGCAGGGCGGTCAGGGTGGTGCCCATGCCCTCCAGCTGCGGGTCCTCCTCGACCATGACGCGCAGCTGGTCGTTGGCGCGCTGGACGGCCGTACCGAGGGAGGTGAGGATGTCGGAGCCGGGGACGTCGTCGTCGAGCTGGACGAGGGTGGAGATCACCTCGGAGGAGGCGACCTCGCCCGCGGCCTGGCCGCCCATGCCGTCGGCGATGGCGAGCAGGCGCGGGCCGGCGTAGCCGGAGTCCTCGTTGCCCTCCCGGATCATGCCCTTGTGCGATCCGGCGGCGAAGCGCAGTGACAGACTCATACGCACCTCGCCCGTCGGCTCGGGGTACATCCGCACGGTGCCCACCCTCCGGTCGGGAGCACGCTCGGGTCCGTCGAGTGGACCGCCGCGGCGTGCTCGCGCCGCTCGCGCTCATTCATGACGTAGCACTACTTCCGCAGCTCGATGACGGTCTTGCCGATGCGGATCGGGGCTCCCAGCGGAATCGGTGTCGGGGTCGTCAGTCGGGTCCGGTCGAGATACGTGCCGTTGGTGGACCCGAGATCCTCGACGATCCACTGGCCGTCACGGTCCGGGTAGATCCTGGCATGCCGGCTGGAGGCGTAATCGTCGTCCAGCACGATCGTGGAGTCGTGCGCGCGTCCCAGGGAGATGGTCTGGCCCTGGAGGGCGACGGTCGTACCCGTCAACGTGCCCTCGGAGACCACCAGCTTCGTGGGGGCGCCGCGGCGCTGACGGTTGTTGCCGCGACCGCTGTCCTGGCGGCGCTGCGGCGGCGGAGCGGCCTGCTGGCGCTGCTGCGAACGCGCCTCCTGGCCGCCGCGCCGGGCGGCGCCGCGCTGCGTGACACGCGTGCCGAACAGATCGCTGCGGATGACCTGAACGGCCACGATGACGAACAGCCACAGTACGGCGAGGAAACCCAACCGCATGACCGTGAGGGTCAGCTCTGACATTGCCCCCGCTTCACCCTTCGGCTTGCCGGTAAACGATGGTGGTACTGCCCACGACGATCCGCGAGCCGTCGCGGAGCGTAGCGCGGGTGGTGTGCTGCCCGTCTACCACGATGCCGTTGGTAGAACCCAGGTCCTGGATCGTCGGCGGCGTCCCGACGCGGATCTCGCAGTGCCGCCGGGAGACTCCCGGGTCGTCGATGCGTACGTCGGCGTCGGTGCTGCGGCCGAGGACGAGCGTGGACCGGGAGATCTGGTGGCGGTTGCCGTTGATCTCGATCCAGCGCCGCGTCTGCGCGAACGGCTGCGGCCCGGCGCCGGGCGGGGCCGGCCGGGGGGCCGGCTGGGCGGCTCCGGGCGGCGAGGTGGGCATGGGGGGCGGGCCCACATGACCGCCGGGGCCGGACGGGCTGCTCCTGGGCGCGGTGGGACGCTGGGCCGCGGCGGCGGCACCCGGGGTCTCCTGTGACGTGCTGGAGGCGAGGGTGCGGCTGCGGACGCGGTACAGGCCGGTGTCGAGGTCGTCGGCCTTCTCCAGGTGCACCTTGATGGGGCCCATGAAGGTGTAGCGCTGCTGCTTGGCGTAGTCGCGGACCATGCCGGAGAGCTCGTCTCCGAGCTGGCCGCTGTACGGGCTGAGCCGCTCGTAGTCGGGGGTGCTCAGTTCGACGATGAAGTCGTTGGGGACGACCGTGCGGTCGCGGTTCCAGATGGTGGCGTTGTTGTCGCACTCGCGCTGGAGCGCGCCGGCGATCTCAACGGGCTGCACCTCGGACTTGAACACCTTGGCGAAGGTGCCGTTGACGAGACCTTCGAGACGCTGCTCGAAGCGCTTCAGTACTCCCACGGGGCACCTCCTTCCTCAGTCTTCGTCAGGTCGGTCTTCGACAGGGTCGTCCTGATACTGCTTACTGATCGTATCCACGCGCCGGGAAATCGGCTGGTTCCCCTTTCCCGTCGTGAGGACGAGTGTCGCCCCTCACAAGGTTGCTCACTGCTGCTTGCTGGTGCGTCACTCCGGTGTAACCGCGATGGGGCCGCGGTGCCGCCGTGGCGAAACCTGCTGTGTCACCGGCGACCGGGGCGGGCCCTGGCACCGCGATGGCTTCGCGATGGGACCGCGCCGGCGTTGCGATGGCACTGCGATCGTAGATGTGCCCCACTCACAGTGTCCCGCAACCGCCGGGTTCGCCGACCGGGTGGGGCGGCGCGGCGGAGGCTGACGCGGGCGGGGCCGTCCGGGTGCGGCGAGATCCGGTCAGGGGTGCCGGTGCGTTCCGGTCGGGGGCGCCGGTGTGATCCGGTCGGGGGATTCCCGGGGGAGGTCCGCCGGGTGGAGCGGTGGGGTGAGGGCCGGGCATCGGTCGTGGTGGAGGCCCGGAAGGCCCCCGAAGGTGGTCACGGGCGGGCTCCGGAGAACGGATGTGATTACACCCCTGGCAGCGTGCTAATGTTCTGGATGTCGGAAGGCGCTCGCACAAGACCCGGACGGAACAGCCCGGATCACGTGAGAGAATCGGATGACACACCCAATGCGCGGGTGGCGGAATAGGCAGACGCGCTGGATTCAGGTTCCAGTGCCCGAAAGGGCGTGGGGGTTCAACTCCCCCCTCGCGCACAGATGAGACCCCCGGTCCGGGATTCCCGGACCGGGGGTCTTGCGTTGTTCCCGCGGGTCCTTCGCCACGGCTTCTTCGGGCGGGCCCTGGGGGCCCGGTCCGTCGTCCGAAAGAAGCGGTGAGGGCTACGTCACATCGGTGACGGCCTGGCTGAAGGCGCGGGTGCGCGCGGTCTCGCGGTCCCGGTGCCAGACGAGTCCCAGCGCGGAGTCCGGCAGGCCGGTCACCGGTACGAAAACGAGGTCGCGGCGGCCGTGGTACTCCGCCGTGGGGCGGCAGAGCAGCATCGCGCCGCGGCCGGCGGCGGCCAGGGCCAGGCCCTCCTGGAGGGTGCGGACACCGGGGCCGGGCGGGATGGGGCGGCCGCCGGGGGTGCTGGTGGGGGCCTGGGCGTAGCGCCAGTACTCGGGTGCGGGGCCTTCGACCGCGATGAGGGGCCCGTCGGCGAGGTCCTCCGCGCCGATGGCCGCCCGGGAGGCGAGGGGGTGGCGTACGGAGACGGCGAGCGTCTGCTGCTGCTTGGAGAAGACCGGTCCCAGTACGAGGCCGGGCTCTTCGACGGGCAGCAGGACGACGGCGGCGTCGACCTCGCCGCGGTACACCGGGCCGAACGGGTCCTGGAGAGGTATCTCGACGACCTCGGTGACGCAGCCCGGATGGCGGGTGTGAAAGGTGTCGATGGCCTCCATGACGTGGTCTGCGGCGGTGCCTTGGAAGCCGATGCGCAGCCGGCCCTCGATGCCGCGGGCGGCAGCCACGGCGGCGTCGACCGTGCCGCGCAGGGCGTCGTAGGCGGGCCGCAGAGCGGTCAGGAAGTCCGTACCGAGGGGCGTGAGGCGCACCCGGCGGCTGGTGCGTTCGACGAGGCGGGCGCCGACGCGGCGTTCCAGGGCGCTGACGAGCTGGCTGACGCGGCTCTGGGAGACGTACAGGCGCGCGCCGGTGCGCCCGAAGTGCAGTTCCTCGGCGAGGACGAGGAAACACTCCAGTTCGCGGATCTCCAGGCCGCCGGAGGTGGCGGGCACGGTGTTGCGCTGGGTGGGAGGGGTACTCCGGGTACTCCGGGATGGATGAGCCACGCTCATGGAAGCGTGAGGTGTTCGCCGTTGTTCCCGCGGGCGGCGGCGCATTGGCTGGGGGCCATGACGACGATCGGGGAAACGACGGGCGGCACCGGCTCCGAGCTGCGGCCGGACAGGGGCGGGGGCTGGGCCGCGGTGGGAGCGCTGGCGGCGGCCACGTTCACGGTGGTGACGTCGGAGATGCTGCCGGTGGGGCTGCTGACGCCCATCGGGGGCGCGTTGGGGGTCACGGACGGCGCGGCGGGCCTGACGCTCACGGTGGCCGGCGTGGTCGCGGCGCTGGGGGCGCCGGTGCTCACGCTGGCGGTGGGGCGGGCGGACCGGCGGACCGTGCTGTGCGGCCTGATGGCGACGCTCGCGGCGGCGAACCTGCTGGCCGCGTGGGCACCCGGGTTCGGGGTGCTGCTGGCGGCGCGGGTGCTGGTCGGGCTGGCCATGGGCGGCGTGTGGGCGTTGGCGGCCGGTCTGGCGGTGCGGCTGGTGGCGGCGCGGTCGGTGGCGGCGGCCACGTCATTGATCTTCAGCGGGGTGGCTGCCGCGTCGGTGCTCGGCGTGCCGGCGGGCACCCTGACCGGGCAACTCGGCGGGTGGCGGGCGGCGTTCGTGGTGGTGGGCGTGCTGTCGGCGCTGATCGCCGTGGCGTTGGCCGTACTGCTGCCGCCGCTGCCGGCGGAGGGGGCCGTACGGCTGGACGGGGTACTGCGGCTGTTCCGCGACGCGCGGGTGCGTACCGGGCTGGTGGTGGTGGCGCTGCTGGTGGGCGGGCATTTCGCCGCGTACACGTATGTGCGGCCGGTACTGGAGGAGGTGTCCGGGGTCGGTGCCGGGGTGATCAGCACGCTGCTGCTGGTGTACGGGGTCGCGGGGGTGGCGGGGAACTTCGTGGGCGGCGCGGGGGCGGGGCGGTCGCCGCGCGGCACGTTGGTGGTGATCAGCGCGGTGCTGGCGGGGGCGGTACTGCTGGTGCCCGTCCTGGGGGTGGGCGTGCCGGGGGCGGCGGCGTTGCTGGCGGTGTGGGGACTGGCTTACGGAGGGGTGTCGGTCAGTACGCAGACGTGGCTGATGGCGGTGGCCCCGGAGGCGCGTGAGGCGGCTTCCGCGCTGTTCGTGGGGGTGTTCAACGCGGCGATAGCGCTGGGCGCGTTCGGCGGGGGCCGGGTGGTGGACGGCTGGGGGCTCACCGGGGTGCTGTGGCTCGGGGGTGCGCTGGCTGTGGGGGCGTTGGTGGCGGTGGGGGTGGGGCGGGGGCCTGGGGGAACTAGGGGGGCTTGGGGGATCTGCGGGGGCTAAGGGGTGAGGGGGAAGGGGCTGAGAGATGAGAGATGAGGGGGGTGGCCGGAGCTGCCGGGCGGGGCGCGGCGTGTGGCCCGGCGTGTGGCTCGGCTGCGGGGCGGCGAGCGGCCTGGCGTGTGGGGATCAGCGACTTTCGTCGTGGCAGGCAACGACGAACGGTGACTGTGCCGGCCGGTGGGCTTTTCTTACGCTCAGTACGTGAACAACACGGGGAATGCACAGGTGGCGACTCGGGCGACGGCGGTCCGGGCCGTGGCCGGGCGGGTGTGGCGGCGCCTGGCCCGTCCGGAGCAGTGGCCGCCGTACCGCGTCGTCGGTGAAGCGTTGCTGGCGCTGCTGCTGGGGCTGATCGCGCTCGGCATGGAGAAGCTCAGCGAGAGCGGCGACGCCCGTACGTGGCTGGTGACGGTGACGGTGATGGTGCTCTCGCCGCTGCGCCGGGCCCTGCCCGGCACGGTCCTGATCGTCGCGGCGCCGCTGAGCTGGCTGTGCGCGGGGGTGGCGGCGCTGCTGATCGTGGCGGGCTGGTCGGCCGGGCGCCGGATCGCGGGCAGTGCGCGGGCCTTGGTGGTGTTCGCGGTGGCGCTCGTGCTGAGCATGGCGATGCCCGTGGTCGAGGACTTCCCTCTGGTGTCCCCGGAAAAGCTGATGATCCTGGCGGTGTCCTTCCTGGCGATAGTGGCCATGCCCGGCATCGCGAGCCGCTACTGGTCCCAGCACCGCACCCTGGTGGACACCCTCCACGCGCAACGCACGCAGCTGCTGCGGGAGAACGCGATGATCGCCCGCCAGTCGCGGCTGCGCGAGCGGCAGCGCATCGCGCAGGACATGCACGACAGTCTGGGCCACCAGCTCACGCTGATCGCCGTGCACACGGGTGCGCTGGAGGTGGACTCCGAGCTGAGCGGGCGGCAGCGGGAGGCGGTCGGTGTGCTGCGCGGAGCCTCGGTGGCGGCGATGCGCGAACTGCGTGAGGTGGTGGGCCTGCTGCGGGACGACCACGAGGACGCGGCCGCGGGGCATCCGGCGATCGGCGCGGGCACGGCTCCGGACGCGGGACAGCGCGGGGTGGCTCAGGTGGACGGGCTGGCCGAGGCGTCGCGCGGGGCGGGAGCGCGAATAACCGTCGCCCGGTCGGGGGAGCCGCGCGCGCTGGCGCCGGCCGTCGACCGGGCCGCGTACCGCATCGTGCAGGAGGGGCTGACCAACGCCCACAAGCACGCATCGGGAGCGCCGGTGTCGGTGGCGCTGCGCTACGAACCGGACTCGCTGCTGGTCGAGGTCGTCAACGGACCGGTGCCGCCGGGTGCGGCCGGTGGTCCCGAGGTCAGCGGCGGACAGGGGCTGACGGGGTTGCGGGAGCGGGCCCGGCTGGTCGGCGGCATGGTGCACAGCGGCCCGGTACCGGGCGGTGGTTTCCGGCTCGCCGGGGTGCTGCCGTACGGGCCGGTGACGGTGGCGGCGACCGCCGCGGAGCCGGTACTGCCGGCGCCCGTGACGGAACCGGCCCGGGCGGCCGGCTCCGGGGCCGGGCTGGTGGACCACGGTTCCGGAGGCCCCGTGGTGCGCCCCGGCAAGGACGGCCGGCCGGTCATCGACTGGTCCCGGGTGTATGCGGCGCCGGACACGGCGATGTTCCGCGGGGAGGCGAGGCGCAGCGGATTCGCCATCGGGTGTGGCCTGGCGGCGGGTGTGCTCGTGGTTCTGGGGGTGCTGACCGCCTGGGGGACGGTGCGGCTGTTCAAGGAGATGGAGGAGGGTTCGGTGTCGCCGGGCACCTATGAGCAGTTGACGACCGGCCTGCCGGAGGCTGAGGTGCGCGAGCGGCTGCCGGACGGGTCGTTCCTGTACAGCGGGCTGAACGACCAGGGGCCCGCGAAGCCGGAGGGCGCGCGCTGCGAGACGTTCGCGTCCACGGAGTCGTCCGAGAACTGGGACGAGGAGCGGGCGTTCCGGTTCTGTTTCAGGGACGGGAAGCTGGTGGAGAAGCGGACCTTCCTGGGGAAGGTCTGAGGGCGGCCGGACGGACCGGCGCGTGAATGGGGGGAAAATGGCGCTGTCCGTGGAATCAGCCGACCGAGCCGGTACGGGAGTCCGAGTGATCAGGGTGATCGTCGCTGACGACGAGCCGCTCATCAGAGCCGGTATCCGGATGATCCTCACCTCCGCCCGGGACATCGCGGTCGTGGCGGAGGCGGGGAACGGCAAGGAGGCGGTCGAGGCCGCGCGGAGCCAGGGCGCGGACGTGGTGCTCCTGGACATCCAGATGCCGGTCATGGACGGGCTGACGGCGCTGGCCGAACTGCGCCGGGCGGCACCGTCCGTACGGGCCCTGATCCTGACGACGTTCGGGGAGCGGGAGAACGTCCTGCGGGCGCTGGGCGAGGGAAGCGCGGGCTTCCTGCTGAAGGATTCCGCGCCGGACGAACTGATCCGGGCGGTGCGTGCCGCCGCCGACGGCCATGCCTATATGTCACCGGTGGCGACCCGGCATGTGGCCGATTCGCTGGTGGCGCACGGCAGCGGCTCCGGCGGCGAGACCGGCGCGACCCGCACGGCACGGCGCGTGGCGGAGGCCAGGCGGCGGCTGGCCGTCCTGACGGAACGGGAGATGGAGGTGCTGTCCCTGCTCGGCGAAGGGCTGTCCAACGCCGATGCGGGTGAGCGGATCCATATGAGCGAGGCGACGGTGAAGACGTACGTCAGCCGGATCCTGGCCAAGCTGGACTGCGAGAACCGGGTGCAGGCGGCCCTGCTCGCCCGCGACGCGGAGCTGGGGGCGTAGCGCCGCCTGGCCCGTCTCGCTCCGACCCGACCCGGCCCGACTCGGGCCTGGGCCGGGCGGGTGCGGGCCGGCGGGTGCGGCCGGTGGGTGCGGCCGGTGGGGTGCCGGGTGCGGTGGGTCAGGCGGCGAGGCGCGCGGCGAGGGCCTTGGCCTTGTCGGCGGCTTCCTGGAAGGCCTTGTCGCGGGAGGTCTCGTACAGCGGTATGAGGTCCTTCATCGCGGGGTTGGTGGGGGCCATCGTCAGCTCGGGGACGATGAAGTCGACCTCCATGCCGAACATGGTGCCGAGTACGGCCTGCAGGTAGTTCTGGACGTAGTCGGAGCCCTCGCGGGGGGTGCCCGGGGCGTACGAACCGCCACGGCTGGTGACGATGGTCAGCGGCTTGCCCTTGAGCGAGGACTCGTCGCCGGCGGTCCGGCCCATGATGATCACGTGGTCCAGCCATGCCTTCAGCGTGGAGGGGATCGTGAAGTTGTACATGGGGGCGCCGATGACGACCGCGTCCGCCTTCTCCAGCTCCTCCACCAGTTCGAGGCGCCGCGCGAATGCGGTCTGCTGCTCGGGGGTGAGGTCGCCCGGGGCGCTGAAGGCGGCGGTGAAGCCGGCGGCCTCCAGGTGCGGCAGCGGGGTGGCGGCGAGGTCGCGGTAGACGACGGTGCCACCGGGGTGCTGCTCCTCCCAGGCCTTGCGGAAAGCGGCGGTGACCGCGCGGGAGGCGGATCCTTCGGCCGGGAACATGGAGGAATCGAGGTGCAGAAGCGTGGCCATGATGCGGTCCTTCGTTCGCGGCCGGTGCGCGGCCCAGGTCTAAGTTCCGTACGTACCTATGTTTAGCACAGTAGCTTACTTTTCCGCGGTACCCAACGTCAGGGCAGTACTCTGGGCGCATGGCGGAGCGCGGCGATGAGACATGCAGGCAGGTGGACACCGGCATGGCGCGGGTCTTCGAGCTGTTCGGCAAGCGATGGACCGGCCTGGTCGTGTCCGTGCTCCTCGACGGCCCGGTGTACTTCGCCGAGCTGCGACGGGCGGTCCCCGGCATCAGTGAACGCATGCTCTCGGACCGGCTCACGGAGCTGTCCGCGGCCGGTCTGGTCCTGCGGGAGGTCGACGGCGGCCCGCCGCTGCGCGTCTCGTACCGCCTGACCGAGGCGGGGCGGGCGCTGGATCCCGCGCTCAAGGAGCTGGCCCGGTGGTCGGCGACGTACCTCGCCGAGGGCGGGCAGTGCCCGGAGCGCTTCCGGAAGTGAACGGGCTTCAGCCGTGGCGTTCCTGCGCGGCGTTGTAGCGCAGCAGGTATGACGCGAATCGGTCCAGGTCCTCTTCGTCCCAGTCGGCGAGCCGCTCGTGGAACGCCTGGCGGCGGCTGGCGGTGACGTTGGCGAGCATCTGCGCGCCCTTGGTGGTGGGGTGCAGCACCTGGACGCGGTGGTCGTCCGGGTCGACGCGGCGCTCCACGAACCCGAGCTTCTCCAGGGCGGAGATCTGGCGGCTGACCGTGGACTTGTCCAGGAGGTAGTGCGCGGCGAGGTCGGTCGCGCGGCATCCCTTCTGGTCGTCGAGGTGCGCCAGCAGCGTGTAGGAGACGAGCGAGAGTTCGGGATGCATACGGGCGGCGGTGGCGCGTGCCCGGCGGGCGAACGCGGTCATCTCCTGCTGGATGGTCTCGACGGATTCGTCTCTGCGGGCCACGGGGCTTGCCTTTCGTTGAAGTAGTTGTATAGTACAACGTGAAATGAGAGTTGTATAAGCCAACTACTCGAACGTGAGCGACTAGCTTGAGAAGGCACGACGCATGAGTTCGGTCCGACGCCCCGACCACCACCGACCCGACCACCGAGCCGATCTGCGGCACGTCCTGACCCACCTGATCACCCCGTTGCTGATGTGCATCGGGATGGGCCTGGCCTACCTGGGCGCGTTCGCCCACCCCGAGCCGCACCACCTGCCCGTCGCCGTCGTCGGTTCGGGCTCCCAGGCGCAGGTGCTCGCCCAGTCGATCAGCGACAAGGCGCACGGCGGCCTGGACGTACGCACGGTCGGCAGCCGGGCCGAGGCCGTGGACCAGCTGAAGCACCAGGACATCTTCGGCGCGTACGTGATGGACGCGCACGCTTCCGAAGGCGGCGCACCGGCCGGCAAGAGCGACGGCGCGTCGACGGGTAAGAGCGACGGCGCACCGGCCGCGAAGAAGGACGGCGCGTCGGCGGGCAAGGGTGGCGGCGCTTCGGCCGGGGCCAAGAACGATGCCGCGTCGGCCGCCGCCAAGGGCAGCGGCGCTTCGCAAGCCGCCCCGGCGGCCAACGGCGGCGGGGCCAAGGCGGCGCCCGAGCTGGTAGTCGCGACGGCCGGCTCCGACACCACGGCGTCCGTCGTGCAGAAGATCTTCACGCCCGTCGCGGCCCAGCAGGGCGCGCCGCTCAAGGTCACCGACGTCGCTCCGCCGGCCGAGGACGACCCGACGGGCCAGGGTCTCTTCTTCCTGATGGTCGCGATCAGCATCGGCTCGTACGCCTCGGTCGCGGTGATCGGCGGCGCCGGAGCCGTGCTGCCGATCCGGCTGCGCGCGGCGCTGGCGGTCGGTACCTCCTTCGTGGTCAGCATCCTCGGGACGCTCTTCGCCGGGCCGGTCTTCCACCTCGTCGACCACGGGCTGTGGGGGCTGTGGAGCATGGCCTGGCTGTACTCGGCGGGCATCCTGCTTATCGGCACCGGGCTGCACACGTTCCTCAAGCGCTGGACCACGCTGGGTGTGATGGCGCTGTTCGTGATGCTCAACTTCACCTCGGCGGGCGGTGTCTTCCGCCCCGAGCTGCAGAACGGTTTCTTCGCTTCCCTCCACGCGTTCTGGAACGGCGCCGGCTTCGTCGAGGGCACCCGCAGCCACGTCTACTTCGACGGCAACGGGCTCGCCGGACACGTCTGGACGCTGGTGCTGTGGCTGGTCGTGGGCTGCCTGATGATCGGCGTGGCGTCGCTGGCCGAGGCACGCCGACGGCGCGCGGCGGCGAACGCGGCACAGAACGCGACGGCCGTGGCCGCTGCCGCCGTGGCCGCCACGGTGCCGGAGCGCCGCCCGGCCCACGCCGCGACGGCCGGTGACCGCACGAGCGCGGAGCAGGCCGAGGCGGCCGAGGAGGAGATGGAAGAGGCGGTCGGAGTCTGATTTCCGGG
Organism: Streptomyces sp. NPDC033221; assembly: GCF_055577005.1. Classification (NCBI taxonomy): domain Bacteria; kingdom Bacillati; phylum Actinomycetota; class Actinomycetes; order Kitasatosporales; family Streptomycetaceae; genus Streptomyces; species Streptomyces sp. NPDC033221. The sequence goes on from NZ_JBVIQN010000008.1 coordinate 92,965, forward strand.
CAGCCGGAGACGGGCCCGAACCTGAGCGCGAGCCCGAATCTGAACCCGGGCCCGAACCCGAACCCGGCCCGAGCCGGCTCCCGAGCCCGAGCCCGAGCCGGAGGCCTCCGGGACGGGGGCCACACATCCCCACGACTCTGTCACGCAGAGTTATCCACAGGCCCTGCCGCGAGGCGGGGCCTGTCTGTAACGTCGTGCACACGCGGCGGAGACAACGCTCCGGCGGCCGGCTGGTCGACCGATCTCCGCGGACGTTCCGTCGCGGCCGGACGACCGGGTCCGGGGACGGTGCACGGGACGAAGGGGGAGGTGGCGCGCGATGTCGCGATTGCCGTACGTACCGGGGTTCGCGAAGCCTGACGGGCGGGGGCCCGCGCCGAAGGCGGTCGGCAAGGCGCTCCGGGAGCGGGCGCCACGCTCCGCGCACGGCCGGTTCACGCCGGAGGCCGGGCGGCCGGACGCGGTGACGACGGTCGAGGAGTCCAACGCCGGCCGCATCCCGGAACTGGTGCCCATACGGGTCGGGCGGATGGCCGCCGACCCCTTCGCCTTCCTCCGCGGATCCGCCGGCCTGATGGCGTACGACCTGCTGGCCACACCGGTGACCGGCATCGGCGCACAGATATGCGGTGACGCGCACGCGGCCAACTTCGGCCTCTACGCCGACGCCCGCGGCAAGCTGGTGATGGATCTCAACGACTTCGACGAGACGCTGCACGGGCCTTGGGAGTGGGACCTGAAACGGCTTGTCGCCTCGCTGGTGCTGGCCGGACGGGAGGCCGGTGCGAGCGAGGAGCAGTGCCGGGAGGCGGCGCGGGATGCGGCCGGCGCGTACCGGCGCACGATGCGGCTGCTGGCGGGTATGTCGGCCGCCGACGCCTGGAACGCGATAGCCGACGAGGCACTGGTCTCCCACGCGGACGCCCGGGACCTGCTGGGCACGCTGGAGCGGGTGGTGGCCAAGGCCCGGAAGAACACCAGCGCGCGGTTCGCGGCGAAGTCGACGGAGGAGATACCCGGCGGCGGAAGGAGGTTCGTGGCCGCCCCGCCCGTACTGCGGCGCATACCGGACGCGGAGGCCGCCGCGGTCGTCACCTCACTCGCGGGCTATCTGGAAACGCTGCCGGAGGACCGACTGCCGCTGCTGGCCAGGTATGAGGTCCAAGACGTGGCCTTCCGAGTGGTGGGCACGGGCAGTGTGGGCCTGCGCTCGTACGTGGTGCTGCTGCAGGACCACCGCGGCGAGCCACTGGTGCTCCAGGTGAAGGAGGCACGCACCTCAGCGCTGACGCCGTACGTGGAAAAGGCCGGCTTCCCCGTCCCGGCGGCGGCGCACGAGGGCCGGCGAATAGTGCACGGACAGCGCCATATGCAGGTGGTCAGCGACAGCCTGCTGGGCTGGACGACGGTGTACGAGCCGCGGGCGGCGAGCGGCGGGAGCAACACGAGCAGGGGGGCTGGCGCGAGCATTGGGGGCGACGCGAGCGTTGGGGCTGGAGGGGCTGGAGGGGCTGGAGGGGCTGGAGGGGCTGGAGGGAGCGTGCGGAGCGGCCGGAGCGGTGGGGCTGGCGAGGGCGGCCGGAGCGGTGAGGTCGGCGGGAGTGGCGGGGGCGGCGGGAGCGCGGGGGCTGGCCGGAGTGACGGGGGCGGCCGGGCCGGTGGGAGCGGCTGGAGTGGCCACTCAGGCCGGAGCGTGGGGGCGGGGGAGGGGGCGGGGGCGGGGAGGCCCCACCAGGTGCGGCAGTTCCGAAACCGTAAAGGCAGCGTTGACCCCGCCGCCCTCGCGGGCGATCAGATCGATGACTACGCGCGGATGACGGGCGCGTTGCTGGCCCGGGCGCATGCCCACAGTGCCGATCCGCGCGTGGTGGCGGGGTACTGCGGCAAGAGCGACGCGTTGGACGAGGCGCTGGCCGGTTTCGCGGTGGCCTACGCGGACCGTATGGAAGCGGATCACGCGGAGTTGGTCGCGGCGATCAGTAAGGGACGGATAGCCGCGGAGACGGGAGTCTGAGCGGGGCCGGGACGGGCCGTAGGGTGGCCGGGTGACGAACTCGCAGGCGGAGAACTCGCAGGACGGCCAGGACGCACACGCTGACCATGGGGCCGCGAGCCATGGCGCTCACGACTCCCGGGAAGGGCACCCGACCCACTCCGAGGGCCTGGCCCACCCGCAGGACCCGGCCCAGCCCCAGGAGCCGGCCCACCCGCAGGACCCGGCCCAGCCCCAGGAGCCGGCCCACCCGCAGGATCCGAGCCAACCCCAGCCCCAGGACCCGAGCCACCCCCAGGATCCAGCCCACGCCCAGGGCTCCCCCCACGCCCAGGGCTCGGCCGAAGGCTCGCGTGAGGCTTCGACGCGGCGGCTGGCGCGGGCGGTGGAGGCTGCTGAGCAGGCGCTGATCGAGTTCGAGATCGCGGTGGAGACCTTCCGGGTGGAGGTGGAGAACTTTTCCCGGCTGCACCATCAGCGGCTCGGCCCCATGTACGCGCGGCTGGACGAGCTGGACGCCCGTATCGCCGAGGCGATCGCCGCTCGTACGGGCGACCCCGAGGACGTGCGCAAGGCCCGGGAGGCGCGGGCGTCGGTGTTGCCGATGCCCGATGTCGAGGAGCTGTTCCAGGGGTGGATGGGCTCCGAGGGGTTGTATCCGGAGGCCGAGGCGATGCTCAACGAGCAGTCGGTACGGCCGCCGCAGAAGGTGCGGCCGAGCGAGGAGGCCCGCCGGGTCTACCGTGATCTGGTCCGCAAGGCCCACCCCGACCTGGCGCGCGACGAGGCCGAACGGGGCCGCCGGGACGCCTTCATCGCCCGGGTCAACGCCGCGTACGGAGCCGGGGACGAAGCCGCGCTGCGCGAGCTGGCCCGTGAGTGGGAGGCCGGACCCGTGCCGCAGGAGCAGCGGCCGAGCGAGAGCGAGGAGCTGTACGCGCGGCTGGAGTGGCTCGCGGCGCGCAAGGAGATGCTCGCGGCGGCCGCCGCCGAGCTGGAGGACAGTGCGATCGGCGCGATGATCAAGATGGCGCCCGAGGACCCGGACGCGCTGCTGGAGGAGATCGCCGAGAAGCTGCTCGCGGACGTCGCAGAGCGCGAGGCGTACCTGGCGCAGCTGGTCGGGTAGCGTCGGGGTCATGCACTTCGCTTCTCTGCCCACGGTCGGTGTCGACGCTCTGACGTCCGAGGACTTCCTTCTGGACGTACGCGAGAACGACGAGTGGGAGGCCGGGCACGCCGAAGGCGCGCTGCACATCCCGATGAGCGAGTTCGTCGGCCGGTACGGCGAGTTGACGGAGCAGGCGCCCGACGGTGGCAAGGTTTACGTGTTGTGCCGGGTCGGCGGCCGGTCCGCGCAGGTTGCCCAGTACCTGATCCAGCAGGGCATCGACGCGGTGAACGTCGACGGCGGCATGCAGGCCTGGGAGGCCGTCGGCCGCCCGGTCAAGGACAGCAAGGGGCAGCCCGGAACGGTCATCTGACCGGCTGCGCTCAATCGATCGCCCCTACGCCCCAGTCGCCCCCTTCGCCTCGGTCCCTCTGGTCGACTGAGGCCGCTTCGGGCCCAGGCGTGGGCAGCGAGCGCTCAGCCGCAGGCGTGGACGGCCAGCGCGCGGGACTCAGCGCTCAGCCGAGGGCGTGGACGGCCAGCGCGCGGGGCTCAGCGCTCAGCCGAGGGCGTGGGCAGCCAGCAGGTCGCCCAAAGCTTCCTCGTGTGCGGCGGCCGGGCCGAGGGAGAGTTCGAGCTGTTTCGCCCAGGCGTGGTACCGGTGCAGTGCGTAATCCGTGTCCGCACCGAAGCCGCCGTGGAGGTGCTGCGCGGTCTGTACGACGCGGCGCACACCTTCCGAGGCCCAGATCTTGGCCACCGCAACGTCTCCCGCGGGTGGCAGCGCACCGTTCGCGGGGCTGCTGATGCGCCATGCGGCCTGCCAGAGGGTGGCTTCCATGGCGCGTAGGTCGATGTAGCGGTCGGCGGCCTGGACGGCGACTGCCTGGAAGGTGGCGACGGGGAAGCCGAACTGTTCGCGCTTCGCCGTGTACGCGCTGGTCATGGCCAGTACGGCTTGGCCGAGGCCGAGTGCCAGCGCGCACGTGCCGGTGGTGAGAACGTTGCGCAGCCACTCCCAGGCCCCGGGGTCGGTGATCACTTCTTCGGCGGGCACCCGTACGGATTCCAGGTGGACTTCCGCGTGCCGTTCGCCGCTGGTGGAGACTTGGTCGCAGAGCCGGACACCGTCCTGGAGGCGGGGTACGAGGGCGAGTACGGCGGTTCCGTCGCCGGTGTGGGCGGGGATGACGATGCGGTCGGCGTTCTGTGCCCAGGGGACGGCGGTCTGGACGCCGTCCAGAGCCCAACCGGCGTCTTCCTGACGGGCGGTGACGGCCAGTTCGGCGGGGTCATGACCCGTGCGTCCGTTGGCGGCGACGGTGAGGACCAGCTCACCGCGCCCGGCCCGGGGCAGTACGTCGGCACGCAGCGCGGCATCGGCGTATGTCTGGACCGCTAGGGCCGCGACGCTGTTCTCCAGCAGCGGTACGCGGGCGAGCACCTTGGCGGACTCGCGCAGCACCAGGCAGAGCGCGATCGGGTCCAGTCCGGCGCCGTCGTACTCGGGCGCGATCAGCAGGCTCAGCAGGTCGGCGCCGGCCAGCTTGCGCCACAGAGGGCGGTCGAAGTCGTCGGCCACGGCTCCGGCGGTGAGCGCGGGGCTCGGCACACTGTCGGGAACCACGTCCGCGAAGACGGCCCGGGCCGCCTCTACGGCCGCCTGCTGCTCCTCGGTGAAGGTGAAGTCCACTGGCCTGTCCTCCCGCGTGCCCGCACGGCGACTATCTGATGGGGCGTCAAGTTAGAACAGGTTGCAGGAATTGTGAATGGGGTCAGCGGTCGAAGTCCAGCTCGACCTCCTCCGTCACAGGGCGCGACTGGCAGGCCAGTACATATCCCGACGCGACTTCCTCGTCCTCCAGGGCGTAGTTGCGGTCCATCCGAACCTCCCCCGACACTAGGAACGCGCGACAGGTACCGCAGACGCCCCCCTTGCAGGCGTACGGGGCATCCGCGCGGTTGCGCAGCACGGCCTCCAGCAGCGATTCGCCGTCCGATACCGGCCAGCTGCCCGCCCGGCCGTCCAAGGTCGCGGTCACGGTGCTGTGCACGGGGGTGCGGAGGGGCGCGGGGCTGCCCGGGGGAGAGGCGTAGCTGCCCACTGCCGTGGCGTCCATGGTGCCCGTGCCGGCGGTGCCCTGCGCAGCGGCGCCTGCGAGGGCAGCCTCCGCGGGGGTGGGCTCGGATATGTGGAAGATCTCTTCATGGATGCGGTTACGGGGGACCTGGAGGGAGCGCAGGGCCCGCTCCGCGGCCTGAACGAGGCCGTACGGGCCGCACAGATACCAGCCGTCGACAGACTCCGCCGGCAGGAGTGCGGGCAGCAGCTCCCGCAGCCGTTGTTCGTCCAGGCGGCCGGAGGGCAGGCCCGACTGCTGGTCCTCGCGGGAGAGGACCGGGACGAGCTGGAAACGGTCCGGAAAGCGGTCCTTGAGGTCGGCGACCTCCTCCAGGAACATCGTGGACGCCGCCGTGCGGTCGCTGCGGATCAGGCAAAAGCGGGCGTCCGGCCGACGGGTCAGCAGCGTCGCGGCGATGGACAGCACCGGGGTGATGCCGCTGCCGCCGACAATGCCGACGAAGTGACCGGGGCGGGGCTCCAGCACGAACCGCCCGGCCGGTGCCATGACGTCGACGGTGTCACCGACGGTCAGTTCCTTGAGCGCATAGGTGGAGAACTCGCCGTCCTCGACCAGCCGGATGCCCACCCGCAGCGCGGGTTCGTCCGACGCCGGAGTGCAGATCGAGTACGTACGGCGGATCTCCCGGCCGTCCACCGTGCGGCGCACCGCGATGTGCTGGCCCGGTAGGTGCCGGAAGGTCTCGCACAGCTCGGGCGGGACCTGGAAGGTGACGGCGACGGAGTCGTCCGTGAGCCGCTCGATCTCCGCGACCCGGAGCGGGTGGAACATCACAACTCCTTGAAGTGGTCGAACGGTTCACGGCAGGACTCGCAACGGCGCAGTGCCTTGCAGGCGGTGGAGGAGAAACGGCTGAGCAGGGTGGTGTCGGTCGATTCGCAGTGCGGGCAGCGGATCGCCAGGGCCACCGGTACGGGGCCGCCGGCCGGGCCGGTGGGACGCGGCGGGGCTATGCCGAACTCGGACAGTTTCCGGCGGCCTTCTGCCGTGATCGCGTCGGTCGTCCAGGGCGGGCTGAGGACCGTACGCACCTCGACCTGGGGGATGCCGTTCTCCTGGAGAACGCGCTCTATGTCGGCGGACATGGCCTCGATGGCGGGGCAGCCCGTGTACGTCGGGGTCAGGTCGACCTCCACCTGGCCGGGGCCGGTCAGCCGCAGGCCGCGCAGCACGCCCAGTTCGGCCAGCGTCACGACCGGCAGCTCCGGGTCCGGGACGGAGCCGGCCAGTTCGCGCAGCCGCTCTTCGAGGGGGGTGGTCACCATGTCGCCCCCGGGTGGCTGCGATGCAGGTGCTGCATCTCGGCGAGCATCCGGCCGAACGGCTCGGTGTGCAGCCCCTGGCGGCCGGCCCCCGCGGTCCAGGCGCCGCGGCTCGGGCCCTGGGGGGCGGTGAGGGTGGCGCGCGTCAGGACGGTTTCGATGCGTGTGGCCCAGGCGTCGTGGAGGGCCGGCAGGTCGAGGTCCAGGCCCGGCACGGGTTCGAAGAGCTCGCCGGTGAAGCGCCACAGGGCGTCCAGGCCGCGTTGTATGCGCTGGTGGCTCTGCTCGGTGCCGTCTCCGAGGCGGAGGGTCCACTGCTCGGCGTGGTCACGGTGGTACGCGACCTCCTTTACCGCCTTCGCAGCCAGGGGGGCCAGGGGGCCGTCGTCGGTGGCCAGTTGCCCGTACAGCAGCTCCTGGTAGGTGGAGAAGTAGAGCTGGCGGGCGATGGTGTGGGCGAAGTCGCCGTTGGGCTGCTCGACGAGCTGGCAGTTGCGGAAGGAGCGTTCCTCGCGGAGGTAGGCCAGTTCGTCCTCGTCCCCGGCGAGGGAGAGCAGGACGCGGGCCTGGCCGAGGAGGTCCAGCGCGATGTTGGCGAGGGCCACTTCCTCTTCGAGGACGGGGGCGTGTCCGGCCCACTCCCCCAGCCGGTGGGACAGGATCAGGGCGTCGTCACCGAGGGCCAGGGCGGGGGCAGCGGCAGCGACGTCCCGGGCGAGGGAGCCCGCGGGGGCGGGAGCCGCGGTGGTGGCGTCGGCGGTGGACGGTTCCGGGGCGGTCGGCTCCGAGGCGGTGGGTACGGGCTTCACAGGTGCTGCACCCCGTCCGGGATCTCGTAGAAGGTCGGGTGGCGGTAGGGCTTGTCGGCGGCCGGCTCGAAGAAGGAGTCCTTCTCGTCCGGGGAGGAGGCGGAGATCGCGGCGGACGGGACCACCCAGATCGAGACGCCTTCCGAGCGGCGGGTGTAGAGATCGCGGGCGTTGCGCAGAGCCATCTCGGCGTCCGGGGCGTGCAGGCTGCCTGCGTGGGTGTGGGACAGGCCGCGCCGACTGCGCACGAAAACCTCCCACAGCGGCCAGTCGGCGGCCCGTGCGGAGGCCGCTATCGGCGCGCTGCTCTGGGGGGCGGTGCGCGCGCTGCTCCCTGGGACGTTGCCGACTGCGTCACTGCCAGCCCCCACCCGGCCACCCGCCCCCGCCCGGCCCTCGGGACCCCCCAACGCTGCCTGGCTCTCCGCTCCTCCGCGGCCTTCTGCACCCGTCATGGTCATCGGGTCCCCTCCCCGCGCTTGGCCGCGTACGCCGCGGCGGCGTCGCGTACCCAGGCGCCGTCCTCGTGGGCGCGGCGCCGTTGGCTGATCCGCTGGTCGTTGCAGGGGCCGTTGCCCTTGAGCACCTCGCGGAACTCGTCCCAGTCGATGGGCCCGAAGTCCCAGTGACCGCGCTGTTCGTTCCACGTCAGGTCGGGGTCCGGGAGGGTGAGGCCGAGCGATTCGGCCTGCGGTACGCAGATGTCCACGAAGCGCTGGCGCAGTTCGTCGTTGGAGTGCCGTTTGATCTTCCAGGCCATGGACCGGGCCGAGTGTGCCGACTCGTCGTCGGGCGGGCCGAACATCATCAGCGACGGCCACCACCACCGGTCCACCGCGTCCTGCGCCATGGCGTGCTGGGCTTCGGTGCCGCGGCTCAGGGCCAGCAGCAGTTCGTAACCCTGGCGCTGGTGGAAGGACTCCTCCTTGCAGACGCGGACCATGGCGCGGGCGTACGGGCCGTACGAACAGCGGCAGAGCGGGACCTGGTTCGTGATCGCGGCGCCGTCCACCAACCAGCCGATGGCGCCGACGTCGGCCCAGGTCAGGGTGGGGTAGTTGAAGATGGACGAGTACTTCTGGCGGCCTTGGTGCAACTTGTCGAGCAGCTCGTCGCGGCTCGTGCCGAGAGTTTCGGCGGCGCTGTAGAGATACAGGCCGTGACCCGCCTCGTCCTGCACCTTCGCCATCAGGATCGCCTTGCGGCGCAACGACGGGGCCCGGGTGATCCAGTTCGCCTCCGGCTGCATACCGATGATCTCGGAGTGCGCGTGCTGCGCTATCTGGCGCACCAGTGATGAGCGGTAGGCGTCCGGCATCCAGTCACGTGGCTCGATGCGCTCGTCCGCGGCCACGGCCGCGTCGAAGCCGGCCTCCAAGGCCGCGAGGGACTCCGTGCCCGGCGCGATCGTCGTCATGTGATCCCCCTAGCTCCCGACCGACCGATCGTTCGGTTCAATGGTGTGGCTCGAACAGGCGGGGTGTCAAGCCTGTGGATAACTCGGGGGAGGGTGTGCCGTGTGGGGCTGCCTAGGTACGGTTCCGGGGCGGTGGAAAGCCGCTCGGTAACTGGGAACGGGGCAGGAATGCAGCAATACGGGGACGAATCGCGGCCACCAGCCGCGCTCTCGCTACCGTCACGCATCGTGGTGAGCGTCGTGGCCGGCGCCGTGACACTGGCCGTCGCGATCCATCTGGCGATGATGTTCCTGCACGTGGCACCGCCCAACACGTTGAGCAAGCAGCACAGCAAGTTGATCGATGACTATGTGTTCCCGGAGTACGAGCAGAACTGGAAGCTGTTCGCCCCCAATCCGCTGCAGCAGAACATCGCGGTGCAGGTGCGGGCCCAGGTCCGCACCAAGGCCGGTGACCGGCTGACCACCGGCTGGACCGACCTCTCCGCGGTCGACGGCCGGGCGCTGCTGCACAACCCCGTACCGAGCCACACCCAGCAGAACGAACTCCGCCGCGCCTGGGAGTACTACCTCAACACCCACGACGCGCAGGACCGCGCCTCCGGTATACGGGGTGAGCTGGCCGAACAGTACGTCCGGCGGATCGTGATGCTGCGCCTGAGCAAGCAGTGGGCGCAGCGCGGCGCGATCGAGCAGATGCAGGTCCGCTCGATGACGACGGCCGTCAGCCCGCCGTCGTGGAGCTCGGAGAAGATCAGCGACAAGCCCAGGTACCGCGCGCTGCCCTGGTGGCCGGTCACCGCAGACGACCTGCCCGAAGGAGCGACGATCCAGTGACAGTGCACAGGTTGCCTTCGCAGGCGGCGCGGAACGCGGCGGACACCGACTCTCAGACGACGCCCGGAGACGCCGGCGTGGAGCAGTCCGGCACGGGCTCCCCGGCGACGCCCGGAGACGCCGGCACGGACCGGCCCCGCATCGGCTCCCCGGCGCCCCCCGGAGACGCCATGGAGCAGCCCGCCACCGACTCCCCGGCGACGCCCGGCCGCCCCGACACCAACTCCCCCACCCCGACCGATCAGGTCGAAGCGGGACAAGCCGCCCCGGCAGACAGTGCCTGGCCCGTCGTCGTCCCCCACCCCGCGCACCCCGCCAGGCCCCCCGCCGCCCCCAACGAGACGCGTATAGAGCGCGCCTTCGGCCAGGCCTTCAGGCGCGTCACGGGCACCGTCTTCGCCCCGTACCAGTCCGCCGTCACCCGCATCGGGTTCGCGGCCACCTGGCTCTTCTTCCTGCTGCGGGAGTGGCCGAACCGCCTGGAGCTGTACGGGCCCCACGGCCCCTGGAGCGGCGACATGGCGCGCCGGCTCCTCGACGGCAACGAAGCTTTCTCGGTCCTGACCTGGACCGACAGCCGCGGTTGGTTCGAACTCGTCTACGCCCTCGCCATCGTCACCAGCGCCCTGCTGCTGGTCGGCTGGCGGACCCGCACCATGTCGGTGCTGTTCATGGTGGGTGTGCTCTCGCTGCAGAACCGCAGCATCTTCGTCGGTGACGGTGGCGACAACGTCATCCACCTGATGGCCATATACCTGGTGCTGACCCGCTGCGGGCAGGTGTGGTCGCTGGACGCCCGGCGCGCGGCCAAGCGCGCGCGGCAGCCCGACGGCGGTCCGGAGCGCGACATCACCGGCATCGCCCTCTGGTCGGTGCTGGGGCTGTCCCTCGCCGTCGCCCAGGCCCTCGGCCTGTCCGGGCTCTCCTGGTTCGGCCCCGGGCCCTTCCCGAACGTGGGCTGGGGCCTGACGCTGTGGGTCCTGTGGGCCGCCCATGGCGCCTGGTGGGTGGCGCGGCGGTACGCGCCCGGAGAGCCGCGCACCGTCCTCGACATGATCACCAAGCTGGTGCACAACGGCGCTCTGCTGGTGATCGTCGTCGAGGTCTGCCTGATCTACGCCACCGCCGGCTGGTACAAGATCCAGGGGTCGCGCTGGCAGGACGGCACCGCGGTGTACTACCCGATGCACCTGGACTACTTCTCGCCTTGGCCGGAGCTGTCCCGGGTGCTCGCCGACAACGGCCTGATGATCATGCTGATCACCTACGGCACGGTGATCGTGCAGGTCGCCTTCCCCTTCACCCTCTTCAACCGCCGGCTGAAGAACGTGCTGCTGGTCGCGATGATCTGCGAGCACCTGTCGATCGCGTTCCTGCTCGGACTGCCGTTCTTCTCGCTCGCGATGATCACGGCGGACGCGGTGTTCCTGCCGACGGTCTTCCTGGTGTGGCTCGGCGCCCGGGGCACCTCCGTACGCGATCGGGTGCTCCCCGGCCGTACGGAAGGCGGGGAGCGGGCGGCCCGCGACGGTGTGCCCGAGCCGGCGAGCCGGTGACGGCCGGGGCCGTGAGCGGCGGGTGTCCGTCCGGCGGACAGTTGAGATAGTGGGGAAATGATCGAGAACGGGACCTCGGACGACCCGGTACGGCGCTGGCGCGCGAGCGCCGGCGACCCGGCCGCGGTCCTCCTGGACGGCTTCCACACGCTGAAGCACGCGCTGCGCTTCGGCGGGGACGTACGGCACGTGCTGACCAGCGACAAGCCCGCCCTGCTGGCGCTTGCCGAGGAACTCGCGAACGATCTGACCGGCGACCTCGACGCACTGGCCGAGCAGGTGCCCGCGGCGGCGCTGCGCACGCTGCTGCCGAAGGTGCACCCCACGGGCGTCGCGGCCCTGGCCGTACGCCCCGATGCCGCGGCGAACCTGGCCAGGCTCCGCGAAACCCCGCGGCCGTCCCCCGTCGTCCTGCTGGAGAACCCGCGCAACCTGGGCAACATCGGCGCCGTCGTCCGTCTGGCGGCAGGATTCGGCGCGACCGGGGTGGTCACCACCGGCTCGCTCGACCCGTGGCACCCCAACGCCGTACGCGGCAGCGCGGGCCTGCACTTCGCGAGCGCCGTGGAGCGCCTGACGCTGCCCGAACTGCCGCCCGGCCCGGTCTACGCCCTCGACCCCGAGGGCGCGGACATCCGGTCCGTGACGTTCCCCGACGACGCGGTCCTGGCCTTCGGATCCGAACGGCAGGGCATCTCGGACGAGCTGCGGGACCGGGCGTCCGCGCTGGTCGCGGTGCCGATGCAGGCCCGGGTCTCCAGCTTCAACCTGGCCACGAGTGTGGCCATGGGCCTCTTCCACTGGATGTCCCGCAGTACGGCGGGCCCGACGGCCCCGGCCGGGGCGACCGGAGCGGCCGGGCCGGCTCTCTCCTAGCTCTCCTGGGCGGGCCGACGCACCTCCACCGTCCGGAAGCGGTTGGCCACGAACGCGCCGTCGCACAGCGCCGCGTTGGCCGCCGGGTTGCCGCCCGAGCCGTGGAAGTCGGAGAAGGCGGCGGTCTGGTTGACGTACACCCCGCCGGTCAGGTTGAGGGAGAGCTGCGCGCACTCCTCCAGACACGCCTCCTCCACCAGCTTCTCCACCTCCTCGGAGGTCGTGTACGCGCCGACCGTCATCGCGCCCTTGACGCGGGTCGTGTGCCGCAGCAGGTCCACCGCGTCCGCCGCGGAGTCGACGGCCACCGCGAAGGAGACCGGGCCGAAGCACTCCGACAGGTAGGCGGCGTCGGCGCCCGCGCCCTCCCAGAGCTTGCGTGCGCCGTCCATCTTGACCATCACCGGGGTACGGACCGTGGCGTCCGGGAAGTCGGGGTTGGCCACCTCGCGCGAGGGCAGGGCCACCTCACCCAGCCCGGAGGCCGCCTCGATCCGCTCCTTGACCTGCGGGTTGACGATCGCGCCCAGCAGGGCGTTGGCCCGCGCATCGTCGCCCAGCAGCTTGTCGACGGCGGTCGCGAGGTCGCCGACCACGTCGTCGTACGACTTGGGGCCGGCGTCCGTGGTGATGCCGTCGCGGGGGATGAGCAGGTTCTGCGGGGTGGTGCACATCTGGCCGCTGTACAGGGACAGGGAGAAGGCGAGGTTGCCGAGCATCCCCTTGTAATCGTCCGTGGAGTCGATGACGACCGTGTTGACGCCGGCCTTCTCCGTGAAGACGTGGGCCTGGGGCGCGTTGGCCTCCAGCCAGTCGCCGAACTCCGTCGAGCCCGTGTAGTCGATGATGCGGACCTCGGGGCGCACCGCGAGGGTCTTGGCCAGGCCCTCGCCGGGCCGGTCGACGGCCAGGGCCACCAGGTCGGGCGAGAACCCGGCCTCGGCCAGCACCTCGCGCGCCACCCGGACGGTGAGCGCGAGCGGCAGCACGGCCCGCGGGTGCGGCTTGACCAGGACCGCGTTGCCGGTGGCCAGGGAGGCGAACAGGCCCGGATAGCCGTTCCACGTCGGGAAGGTGTTGCAGCCGACCAGGAGGGCGACGCCACGGGGCACGGCCTTGAAGGACTTGGCCAGCTCCAACGGCTCCCGCTTGCCCTGCGGCTTGGACCACGCGGCCTGGTCCGGGGTGCGGACCTGCTCCGCGTAGGCGTACGCGACGGCCTCCATGCCGCGGTCCTGGGCATGCGGCCCGCCCGCCTGGAACGCCATCATGAACGCCTGACCGCTGGTGTGCATCACGGCCTGCGCGAACTCGTGGGTGCGCGCGCTGATCCGCGAGAGGATCTCCAGGGACACCAGGGCCCTGGCCTCCGGGCCGGCGTCGCGCCACGCGGGCATCGCCGCGCGCATCGCGGGCAGCAGGACGTCCGCGTCCGGGTGCGGGTAGCTGATGTTCAACCCGATGCCGTACGGGGAGACTTCCGCGCCCGTCCAGTCGTCCGTGCCGGGCTGGTCCAGGTCGAAACGCTTGCCGCGCAGGGCGTCGAAGGCGGCCTGGCCGTCCGCAGCGGCGTTCTCCCCGTAGGCCTTGGGGTGCTCGGGGTGCGGGGACCAGTACGCGCGGGTACGGATCGCCTCCAGCGCCTGGTCGAGCGTCGGGCGGTGCTTTTCGAGCAGCTGCGCTGCGGTCAGTTCGGCGGCCATCGAAGACCAACTCCTCGTCGGGCGGGACTGGGCCTGCCGGCACCGGACGTGCGCCTCGATGCGGCACCGGGAAGCGGCGCCACTGCGACGACCGGTCCGAGGACAGGGCTGGGAACCATTTCGGCGACGGGGCTAGAGTAACCGAACGATCGGTCGGGGCAAGAGGGTCCGGCGAACCTGTGGACAACTCTGTCGGGGAGGATCAGCCGTCATGACAGCCATCGAAGCGGACCGCACCGTCGCGGTCGTCGGTACGGGCACCATGGGCCAGGGAATCGCGCAGGTCGCGCTGGTCGCGGGCCATCCGGTCCGGCTCTACGACGCCCTCCCGGGCCGGGCCGCGGAGGCCGCCGAAGCGATCGGGCGACGCCTGGACCGCCTCGTGGAGAAGAGCAAGCTGACGCCCGTGGAGCGTGCGGCGGCACGCGCGCGCCTCACCCCCGCCACCGCACTCCCCGAACTCGCCGACGCCGCCCTCGTCATCGAGGCGATCGTGGAAGAACTGGACGCGAAGCAGCAGCTGTTCGCTGCCCTGGAGGACGTGATCGGCGAGGACTGCCTGCTGGCCACCAACACCTCGTCCCTGTCCGTCACCGCCGTCGCGGGCGCGCTCCGCCTGCCGGGACGCTTCGTCGGCCTGCACTTCTTCAACCCGGCGCCGCTCCTGCCCCTCGTCGAGGTCGTCAGCGGCTTCGCGACGGACAGCTCGGCCGCCACCACCGCGTACGAAACGGCCGCGGCCTGGGGCAAGTCCCCCGTACGCAGTGCCGACACCCCCGGCTTCATCGTCAACCGCATCGCCCGCCCCTTCTACGCGGAAGCCCTGCGCCTGTACGAGGAGCGGGCCGCCGACGCGGCCACCATCGACGCCGTGCTGCGCGGGTCCGGCGGCTTCCGTATGGGGCCGTTCGAGCTGATGGACCTCATCGGGCAGGACGTGAACGAGGCCGTCACCCGCTCGGTGTGGGAGGGCTTCTTCCGCGACCCGAAATTCACGCCCTCCCTGGCGCAGCGGCGCCTCGTGGAGGCCGGTTTGCTGGGCCGCAAGGCGGGCCGGGGCTGGTACGACTACGCCGACGGCGCCACCGGGCAGCAGCCGCACACTGCGGAGCCGTGCCCGGCGCCGACGGCGGTGGCCGTGCACACTCGGCTCGCCGGGCCCGCCGCCGTCCTCCAGGAGCTGATCGAGGAGGCGGGCGTCAAGGTCACCCAGGACCGCGCCCCAGGAGAGCACGAAGGCTGCATCCGGTTGCCGGGCGGCGCCCGCCTGGCGCTGACCGACGGGCACCCCGCCACCGGTGACATGTCAGGGCCCACCATCCGTTTCGACCTGGCACTGGACTACCGGGCCGCGACCCGCATCGCCCTCGCGCCCGGTGCGGAGGCGTCCGAGCAGGACGTACGGGAAGCGGTGGGCCTCTTCCAGGCGCTCGGCAAGGAGGTCAGCGTCATCGACGACGTACCGGGCATGATCGTCGCCCGTACGGTCGCGATGATCGTGGACTTCGCCGTGGACGCCGAGGCCCGCGGGGTCGCGAGCCGCGCGGACATCGACACGGCCATGCGGCTGGGCGTGAACTACCCCGGCGGCCCCTCGGAGTGGGCCGGGCGGATCGGCCGGCACTGGTTGTGGCACGTGCTGGACACCCTCCGCCACCAGTACGCGAACGGCCGCTACGGACCGTCCTGGGCCCTGCGCCGCAGTTTGAAGCTGAACGGCCGGATGCTCTAATCATGACCATGGCCAAGCGCGACACCTATACGCCCGATTCGCTGCTGTCGGTCGCCGTCGAGGTGTTCAACGAGCGCGGTTACGACGGGACCTCCATGGAGCACCTCTCCCGGGCGGCCGGCATCTCCAAGTCCTCGATCTACCACCACGTGCGCAGCAAGGAAGAGCTGCTGCACCGCGCCATAAGCCGGGCGCTGGACGGCCTCTTCGGGGTCCTCCAGGAGCCCGGGGCGTCCACGGGCCGGGCCATCGAGCGCCTGGAGTACGTGGCCCGGCGCGAGGCGGAAGTGCTGATGGAGGAGCTGCCGTACGTGACGCTGCTGCTGCGGGTGCGCGGCAACACGGACACGGAGCGCTGGGCCATGGAGCGCCGGCGGGAGTTCGACGGCGAGGTCACCGAGCTGCTCAAGCAGGCCGCGGCCGACGGCGACCTGCGGGCCGACGTGGACGTCCGGCTGGCGACCCGGCTGCTCTTCGGCATGATCAATTCGATCGTGGAGTGGTACCGGCCGGGCCGGGGCGGGGCGGCGACCGGCGAAGAGGTCGCCGAGGCCGTGGTGCGTACGGCGTTCGCGGGGCTGCGGACCTGATGAGGTGGGGTGCGGGCGGGGCGCGCGGCGCCGGGAACGCGCCCGCACCGCCGGCCCCATCGGACACCCCCTAGGTGTGTTGTCCCGCAGCGTTGTTTACGCGGGTGATGGGTGGCTTGCCTTTGAGTGCGGTGTGGCAGCGGTGGTGGTTGTAGGTGTGCAGGAAGTCTGCCAGGGCCGTGGTGCGCTCGTCGTTGCTGGCGTAGGGCCGCAGGTAAGCCCACTCGTCGAGCAGGGTGCGGTGGAAGCGTTCGGCCTTGCCGTTGGTCTGCGGCCGGTAGGGGCGGATGCGTTTGTGGGCGATGCCGGCCGCGGTCAGGGCCTGGGTGAACAGCTTGGATTTGTAGCAGGAGCCGTTGTCGGTCAGGACCCGCTGGACGGTGATGCCGTGGCCGGCGAAGAAAGCGTGGGCGCGTTGCCAAAAGGCGATGGCGGTGTGCTGGCGCCCGTCGGGCAGGACCTCGCTGCAGGCCAGGCGGGAGTGGCCGTCGACGGCGGAGTGGATGTAGCTGTAGCCGATCACCGGCTTGCTGCTCTTGCGCTGGCCGGTGGTGGCCTGGCGGTTGTGGTTGCCGGCTGTGCGGTCCAGCACCCGCCAGCCGCCGCCGTCGGGGATGTTGCCCAGCTTCTTGATGTCGACGTGGACCAGCTCGCCGGGGTGGTCGCGTTCGTAGCGGCGGACCGGTTCGCCGGTGGGCCGGTCCAGCCAGGCCAGGCGGTTCAGGCCGTGGCGGGTCAGGATGCGGTGCACGGTGGAGGCCGGCAGCCCGAGAATGGGGGCCGATGCGGGCCGGTCCCGGTTTGCGGGCCTGGCGCAGTGCGGAGACCCGGTTTTCGGTCTGCGGCCCGGTGCGGTGCGCGGTGGTGTGCGGCCGGCTGGGGCGGTCGTGCAGGCCCGCATCGCCCTCCGCCTGCCACCGGCGCATCCACTTGTGGGCGGTCGGCCGCGAGTTCCCCATCTCGGCGGCGGCGTGGGCCACGGGCCGTCCGCAGCGGGCCCGGTCGACCAGCAGCCGCCTGCCGTGAACGGTCAGCCGGGCATTACGGTGGGACATGAAGACCTCCGTGCGGTGAAGCCTAGACACCTCCACCACACCGGAGGTCTTCGCCATTGATCAAACCGAGCCGGCTGTTAACAACGCTCGTGATCAATACAACTAGGGCGCTTCTGACGGATCTCCGCGGCATCGCGACTCCCCCAGCTACCGCTGGGAGGTGCCCCAGGCACGCACCCTCGCCGCACGGCACAAAGGGACAGGTGGCTCCGCCACATGACCCTTCACACCGCACTCCCCCTAGCTCTTCGAGCAGGGGGGACCCCCAAGCGCACGCACCGAACGCCGCTCCGTCCCCCACGGAGATCCATCAGAAACGCCCTAACCCTGCTCGGCCCCCAGGTCGGTCTCCTCGAAGACGAGCAGGGTGCGGGTGCTGAGCACCTCCGGGATCGACTGGATCCGGGTGAGGACCAGTTCCCGCAGCTCCTGGTTGTCCTTGGTGTGCACCAGCAGCAGGACATCGAAATCGCCGCTGACCAGGGCGATGTGCGAGGCCCCCGGCAGTGCGGTGAGCTGGGCGCGGACCGTGCGCCAGGAGTTCTGCACGATCTTCAGCGTGACGTAGGCGGAGGCGCCCTGCCCGGCCCGCTCCTGGTCTATCCGCGCGCTGAAGCCCCGGATCACGCCGTCGTCGATTAAACGGTTGATGCGCGCGTAAGCATTGGCGCGCGAGACGTGTACCCGTTCGGCGACGGAGCGTATCGAGGCCCGTCCGTCGCTCTGCAGCATGTTCAGGATCGCGCGGTCGATGGTGTCCAGGGGGCGCGCGGGGCGATGCCCTCCATTACTGGCCATCTGTTCGTCCGGCATACCGCCTCGCCTCCCCTGTGTGGACGCCCTGTCCTCATCTCAGGCTGTGGAGAACCGATTGTCCACAGGCTGAGCCCGCCTGTAGCCAAAATGTGCTGGCGACCGAACAATCGGTAGGGACGGGCCACCCGCCCGCCACATCCGCATCCCTACCCGCCCGACGCCCACCACCGCTTCCCGCGAGGCGGTCCCCGCCACTCTTTCCGAAGTCCAAGGAGGTGCTCCTCATGACGGTTCTTGAGCAGCGCGGCAGCAGGAGGAGCGAAAGCCACCGGCCCGCGCCGCCGCCCGCCTGGCGTCCCCACGTGGACCCCGCGCCCCTCCTGCCCGACGCGGAGCCGTACCGACTGCTGGGCACGGACGCCGCCGACCGGATCGACGCCGGGCTCCTGACCGAGCTGTACGCGCAGCTGGTGCGCGGCCGCCGGTACAACGCCCAGGCCACGGCCCTGACCCGGCAGGGCAGGCTGGCGGTGTACCCGTCCTCCACCGGACAGGAGGCCTGCCAGGTCGCCGCCGCGCTGGTGCTGGAGGAACAGGACTGGCTCTTCCCCAGTTACCGCGACACCCTCGCCGCCGTGGCCCGCGGCCTCGACCCCGTACAGGCCCTCACCCTCCTGCGGGGCGACTGGCACACGGGATACGACCCGCACGAGCACCGCATCGCCCCGCTGTGCACCCCGCTGGCCACCCAACTCCCCCACGCGGTGGGCCTCGCGCACGCCGCCCGGCTCAAGGGCGACGACGTGGTGGCGCTCGCCATGGTGGGCGACGGCGGGACGAGCGAGGGCGACTTCCACGAGGCCCTGAACTTCGCCGCGGTGTGGCAGGCCCCGGTGGTCTTCCTCGTCCAGAACAACGGCTTCGCGATCTCCGTACCGCTCGCCAAGCAGTCCGCCGCGCCGTCCCTCGCCCACAAGGCCGTCGGGTACGGAATGCCGGGCCGCCTGGTGGACGGCAACGACGCGCCCGCGCTGCACAAGGTGCTCGGTGAGGCGGTGGAGCGGGCGCGCCGGGGCGGGGGACCGGCGCTCGTCGAGGCGCTCACCTACCGCATCGAGGCCCACACCAACGCCGACGACGCCACCCGCTACCGCAGCGAGGACGAGGTCGAGCAGTGGCGCGGACACGACCCGATAGCCCTGGTGGAGCGCGAGTTGACGGGGCGTGGCCTGCTTTCCGACGACTTCGTGCAGCGGACCAAGGACGGCGCCGAGGAACTGGCCGCCGGCCTCAGGGACCGCATGAACCAGGACCCGGTGCTGGACCCGATGGACCTGTTCGCTCACGTCTACGCGGAGCAGACCGGCCAGTTGCGGGAGCAGGCGGCACAACTGCGGGCCGAGCTGGCGGCCGAGGCCGCGGGCGCCGAAGAGGACACGGCCGGCGGGGCGCCGGACGGCACGGGGGAGGAACGGCCATGACGGCGACAGCGGCGGAGACCGGGCGCAAGCCCGCCAGCATGGCGCAGGCGCTGAACCGCGCTCTGCGCGATGCAATGGCCGCGGACCCGACCGTCCATGTGATGGGCGAGGACGTCGGGGAGCTGGGCGGCGTCTTCCGGATCACCGACGGGCTGGTGAAGGAGTTCGGCGAGGAGCGCTGCGGCGACACCCCGCTCGCCGAGGCGGGCATCCTCGGTACGGCGGTCGGCATGGCGATGTACGGGCTGCGTCCGGTCGTGGAGATGCAGTTCGACGCCTTCGCCTACCCCGGTTTCGAGCAGCTGATCAGCCATGTCTCCCGGATGCGCAACCGCACCCGGGGCGCCATGCCGCTGCCCCTGACCATCCGCGTGCCGTACGGCGGAGGGATCGGCGGCGTGGAGCACCACAGCGACTCCTCCGAGGCGTACTACCTCGCCACCCCCGGTCTCCAGGTCGTCACCCCGGCCACCGTCACCGACGCGTACGGGCTGCTGCGGGCCGCCATCGCCTCCGACGATCCGGTGGTCTTCCTCGAACCCAAGCGGCTGTACTGGTCGCGCGCCGACTGGTCGCCCGACGCGCCGGAGCCGGTGGCCGAACTGGGCCGCGCGGAGATCCGGCGGCCCGGCCGCGGCGCCACGCTGATCACGTACGGGCCTTCGCTGCCGGTCTGTATGGAGGCGGCCGAAGCGGCCACGGCGGAAGGCTGGGACCTGGAGGTCCTCGACCTGCGCTCGCTGCTGCCCTTCGACGACGAGACGGTCTGCGCCTCGGTACGGCGTACGGGCCGCGCGGTCGTCGTGCACGAGTCCAGCGGGTTCGGCGGCCCCGGTGGGGAGATAGCCGCGCGCGTCACGGAACGCTGCTTCCATCACCTGGAGGCGCCGGTGCTGCGGGTCGCGGGCTTCGACATTCCGTATCCGCCGCCGATGCTGGAGCGCCACCACCTGCCGGGCGTCGACCGGATCCTGGACACCGTCAGCCGGCTCCAGTGGGAGTCGGACTGGACCGAGGGGAGCGGTGACTGATGGCCGTGGTCCGTGAATTCACCCTGCCCGACCTCGGCGAGGGACTCACTGAGGCGACGGTCGTGCGGTGGCTGGTCGAGGTCGGCGAGGTCGTCGCCGTGGACCAGCCGGTGGTCGAGGTGGAGACCGCGAAGGCGCTGGTGGACGTGCCCTGCCCGTACGGCGGTGTGGTCACCGCGCGGTTCGGGGACGAGGGCGCGGAATTGCCGGTGGGGTCGCCGCTGCTGACGGTGGCGGTTGGGACACAGGTGGGGGCCGGGACGCATGCGGTGGAGGGGCAGGGGGCGGAAGCGGGCCGGGGGGCTGGGGAGGGGACGGATGCGGATGCGGGTGCGTCGGGTGAGGCTCGTGGGGGTTCCGGGAGCGGAGGGGGAACGGCCGAAGGGTCGGGGAATGTGCTCGTCGGGTACGGCACGAGCGCCGCGGCGGCACGTCGGCGGCGGGTCCGCCCGACGGGGGGTGCGGTTTCGGGGCGCGATGGGGTTTCGGGGGGCGATGCGGCTTCGGGGCGTGATGCCGCTTCGGGACGAGGTGAGGATGCGCGGCGGGGTGGTGTGACGGCGGGAGCGCGGCGGGGTGATGTGCCGGGTGGGCCGGTGCCGGTCATCTCGCCGCTGGTCCGGCGGCTGGCCCGGGAGCACGGTCTGGACCTGCGGGAGATACGGGGTTCGGGCCCGGAGGGACTGATCCTCCGTACGGATGTCGAGCGGGCGGTGCTCGCGCGAAGTGCGGTGGGGGTGGGCGCCGGGGCTCGCGTGGGGGCCGGTGCTCGGGACGTGTCCGGGGCTGGGGACGTGGTGGGAGATGCGGGCGGCGCGGGTGCGGGCATGGGTGCGGCGGCCGAGGCCGGGGCCGGGGGCGAGGGGTTCGCGGGGCTTTCCCGGGAGGCCGAGCGCATACCACTGCGGGGGATGCGGGGGGCCGCGGCGGAGAAGTTCCGGCGCAGCCGCCAGGAGATTCCCGACGCGACGTGCTGGGTGGATGCCGACGCCACGGGACTGCTCGCCGCGCGGCGCGAGATGAACGCGGCCGGTGGCGACAAGATCTCGCTGCTCGCCCTGCTGGCCCGGATCTGTACGGCCGCGCTCGCGCGGTATCCGCAGCTCAACGCCACCGTCGACCTGGAGGCCAACGAGATCGTACGGCTGCCCGCCGTCCACCTGGGCTTCGCGGCGCAGACCGATCGCGGGCTGGTGGTACCGGTCGTACGGGACGCGCACCGCCGTACGGCGGAGGGACTGTCCGCCGAGCTGGCGCGGCTGACCGAGGCGGCCCGGACCGGCGCGCTCGGCCTCGCCGAGCTGACCCATGGGACGTTCACGCTCAACAATTACGGCGTCTTCGGGGTCGACGGTTCCACGCCGATCATCAACCACCCCGAGGCGGCGATGCTGGGCGTGGGCCGAATAACGGCGAAGCCGTGGGTGCACGAGGGGGAGTTGGCCGTACGCCAGGTCGTGCAGCTGTCGCTCACCTTCGACCACCGGGTGTGCGACGGGGGGACCGCCGGAGGGTTCCTGCGGTTCGTCGCGGACTGTGTGGAGCGGCCGGCGGTGTTGTTGCGCACGTTGTGAGTGGGCCCGCGCGGTGATCGGGACGGCCCCGGCGATACTCGAAGGGTGACCGACCACCAGACCGCTCACGACCGGGACCCGTGTGACGCCGCCGGGCGCGACGCCGGCAGGTATGACGCTGCCTGGTACGACGTTGCCGGGCAGGGGTCCGGCGGGCATGCCGCCGCCGGGTACGACGCTGCCGTGCCGGTTGTGGGTGCTGCCGCGACGGACGATGCTGCCGCTGCGCCGGCCGCGGGTCCCGCCGTGCGAGGTGTGGCTGCCGCCGTGCGGGACGCGGTCGTCGTCCCGGCTGCTCCCGCCGTCCCCGCCGGGCTCGGTGACCCGGCTGCGTACGACGTCATCGTGCCTGCCGGGGGCGCTGCCCGGCGGCTCGGCGGGGCGGACAAGCCTGCGTTGTCCGTGGGGGGCCGTGCGCTGCTGGACCGGGTGCTCGACGCCTGCCCGGACGCGGCCACCGCTGTCGTCGTCGGCCCGCGCAGGCCCACCGCGCGTCCGGTCGTGCACGCCCGGGAAGATCCGCCAGGCGGCGGGCCGCTCGCCGCGCTGGACGCTGGACTGCGGCACACCACCGCTGCGGTCGTGCTCGTGCTCTCCGCCGACCTGCCGTTCCTGACCGGCACGACCGTACGGGCCCTGCGCGCGGCGGTTGCGGAGGCCGGGGCCGACGGTGCGGTGCTGAGCGACGCGGAGGGGCGGGACCAGCCGCTGGTCGCCGCTTACCGGGCGGAGCCGCTGCGCCGCGCGCTGGACGGCGTACGGGCGGAACGCGGGACGCTCGCCGGGCTGCCGTTGCGCGCACTGCTGGGGCGTTTGTCCCTGCGCCGGGTGCCCGATCCGACGGACACGGCCTCCTTCGACTGCGACACCTGGGAGGACATCGAAGCGGCACGCGCCCGCATCAGGGAGCATGGAACCGTGTTGGACGAATGGATCACCGCAGCCAAGGCCGAACTGGGCATCGACCTCGATGTCGACACGGCGGCACTTCTCGACCTCGCGCGCGACGCGGCGCACGGTGTGGCCCGGCCGGCGGCGCCGCTGACGACGTTCCTGGTCGGTTACGCCGCCGCCCAGCAGGGCCGGGAAGTTTCGGCACTGACGGAGAAGATGGCCGCGCTGGCCAACCGCTGGGCCGCCGAATCCGCCGAATCCGCCGGGGGCGCTGAGTCCGCCGGGACCGCCGAATCCGCCGGGAACGCCGACGCCACGCCGGACAGCGCGCCCCAGGCCAAGCCGGAAGCGAAGCCGGCGGAATGACGGACGGGGAGTTCGACGACGCGCTGGCGCTGGCCAACGGCGGTGCCGTCGAGATGCCGGGCCGGTACGACGACGGTCGGGGCGAGCCGCGCCGGTACGACGACGGTCGGCCTGAGCGGGGCCGGTACGACGACGGCCACAGTGAGCCGGGCCGGTACGACGACGGCCGCTCGCCGTACCGCGGTGACGGCCGTACGCCGATGTCCGGAGGTGCCCCCGCGCCCGCCTCCGCCGGTGCCCCCGCGCCCACGGGCGACCGTTACGCGCCGGTTTTCGACGACGGTTACGCGTGGATCTTCGAGGACCGGGAGCCGACCCGGGAGACCGACCGGGGCCGGAAGGCGCCGACGGCCGGTACGGGTCTGGACGACGACACGCGCCGGGGCCCCTACACACCGTGGGAGGCCGCCCCGGCTCCGGGAGGGCATGAGCCGCCGCACGCCCCCGGTGGCACGGCCGATCCCCCGCCCGCGCCCCGGACCCCTCCCCGGAGACAGCACACCTCACCCGCCCCGACCACCTCACCCGCACAGGCCACCCCGGCCACCCCGGCCGCCGACACCCGCACCCCCGACACCGGCGCCCCCAACCACCCCAGCCCCCCTAACCACCCCAACACCCCCAACCACCCCGGCCCCCGCACCCGCCACGACCACCCCGCGCCGACCCCTTGGCGTACGGCCCGCAGGATCGCCGCCCGCGCCCCCTCCGGTCCGCTGCCCCCGGTCGGCTGCCCGCTCGGCAGCGCGGCGCTCGGCCGTACGCTCGCCGGGCCGCTGGCCGCGCTCACCGACCTGCCGTCCTTCGACACGTCCGCGATGGACGGCTGGGCGGTCGCCGGGCCCGGCCCCTGGCACCTCGCCGCCCGTAGCCGTCCGGACGAGCGCGAGCACGGCATCCTGGCCGGTCACGAGCCGTCCGAAGCCGTCGCCGACGGGGACGCGGTGCCGATCGCCACGGGCGCGCGCATCCCGCCCGGCGCGACGGCCGTCCTGCGCAGCGAACACGGTGAGGTGCGCGAACGGTCCGACGGTT
This sequence comes from Streptomyces sp. NPDC033221, assembly GCF_055577005.1. Lineage (NCBI taxonomy): Bacteria > Bacillati > Actinomycetota > Actinomycetes > Kitasatosporales > Streptomycetaceae > Streptomyces > Streptomyces sp. NPDC033221. Next base: position 117,187 of record NZ_JBVIQN010000008.1, read on the forward strand.
GCGCGCAGCTGTACGCGCCCGCGCCCGTACCGCCCGGTCAGGACATCCGGCCACGCGGCCAGGAGTGCCGCCGGGGCGATCAACTCCTGCCCGCCGGCGCCCTGGTGACCCCCGCCGTGCTGGGCCTGGCCGCCGCAGCGGGGTACGACGCGCTGACCGCGTACGCCCGGCCACGCGTCGACATCCTGGTGCTGGGCGACGAGTTGCTGCACTCCGGGCTGCCCGCCGAGGGACGGATCCGGGACGCGCTCGGCCCGATGATCGCCCCCTGGCTTCGCGCGCTGGGTGCGGACGTCGGGCCGCCCCGCCATCTCGGGGACGACGCCGAGGTGTTGTACGACGCGCTGGCGTACTCGGACGCCGATCTGGTGATCACCACCGGGGGTACGGCGTCCGGGCCCGTCGACCATGTGCATCCCACGCTGCGCAGGCTGGGGGCGGAGGTGCTGGTGGACGGCGTGGCGGTACGTCCCGGACACCCCATGCTCCTCGCCCGCCTCCCGCACCTCACACCCCCGAACGCCGAGCGCCCCTCGGATGCCCCGCACGCCCAAGGCCACGCCCAGGACCACGCCCAGGACCACGCCGAGGACCACGCCCAGGACCGCGCCCAGGCCCGCGATCAGCCCCGCTCCGATGCCCGCGCCCGCCTGCTCGTCGGGCTGCCCGGCAACCCGCTGGCCGCCGTGTCGGGCCTGCTCACCCTGGCGGAACCGGCACTGCGTACGCTCGCCGCCCGCCGCCGGCTCCCCTCCTACCGGGCGCCGCTGACCGCCGCCGTGCCCGGCCATCCGCACGACACACGGCTGGTCCCGGTCGCCTTCCGGGACGGCGCGGCCGACGAGGTGGACGGCGACGGCGGCGCGGTCGTACCGCTGCACTTCAGCGGGCCCGCCATGCTGCGCGGCATCGCGGCGGCCGACGCGATGGCCGTCGTGCCGCCCGGTGGCGCGCCACGCGGTGCCGAGGTCGAACTCCTCGACCTGCCCTGGACGGCCGACGGAACGGCGGACGCGGTGACGGGATGGACGCCGGATGCCCCCGGCGCCTCCGATGCCCCCGCTTCCGGCCCGGCCCCTCCCGGCCCCACCCCACCCGATCCCACTCCACTCGGCCCCACCCCACCCGGCCCCACCGGCCCGACCGGCGGAGGCGCCGCGTGAAGCTCCCCACCCACGACGCCGCGGCCCGTGCGGTCCCCGAGGACTCCAGCCACCGCATCGTGCTGCCCCGCCGCACCCCATTGGCGCCGCTGCGCCAGGTCGCGCGCCGGCTCCTGATGGCCCTGCTCGTGCTCGTCGCGACGGTGGCCATTGTCTGGATCGACCGCGACGAGTACCACGACAACGCCAACGGCTCCGTCGACTTCCTCGACTGCGTCTACTACGCCACCGTCACACTCTCCACCACGGGTTACGGCGACATCGTCCCGTACGGAGACGGCGCGCGGCTGCTGAACATCCTGCTCATCACACCCCTCCGGGTCCTCTTCCTGATCATCCTGGTCGGCACCACGCTCGAAGTCCTCACCGAGCGCACCCGCGAGCAGTGGCAACTGAACCGCTGGAGAAACGCCTTGCGCGACCACACCGTCATCGTCGGTTTCGGCACCAAGGGCCGGTCCGCGGCCCAGACCCTGCGCGCGACGGGCCTGACCCGCGACCGCATCGTCATCGTCGACCCGAGCCCCAAGGTCATCGACTCGGCGGTGGCCGAGGGCTTCGCGGGCGTGGTCGGCGACGCGACCCGCAGCGACGTCCTCGTACGCGCCGAGATCCAGCGGGCCCGCCAAGTCGTCATCGCCACCCAGCGGGACGACACGGCCGTCCTCGTCTCGCTCACCGCACGTCAGCTCAACAAGAAGGCCAACATCGTCGCGGCCGTACGGGAGGAGGAGAACGCGCCGCTGCTCCGCCAGTCCGGCGCCGACATGGTCATCACCTCGGCCAGCGCCGCCGGCCGCCTGCTGGGCCTGTCCGTGCACAGCCCCAGTGCCGGTACGGTCCTGGAGGACCTGATCCAGCAGGGCAGCGGGCTGGACCTGATCGAGCGTCCGGTGGTGAAGGCCGAGGTCGGCAAGTCGGTACGGGAGACCGACGACCTGATCGTCTCCGTACTGCGCGGACACCGGCTGCTCGGGTACGACGATCCGGCGGCCAGCCCGTTGCAGGCCGCCGACCGGGTGATCACCATCGTCCGGGCCGCGAACCCGGAACAGCCGGACGGCCCGACCAAACCCGGCGTGAAGCCGATGCTCCCGGGGGCGGGGGTGTCCCCGATGGCGCCCGTACGCCGCGACGACTAGGAGCGCGCCCAGCGGCCCGGCCACCCGCGGATAGCCATCCGGCCGCCGCGGACAGCCACCCGCAGTCCGCGGACGGTCGCCCACGGTCAGCCGCAGTGGCCAGGCGATTCCTCCCGTGGCCCCGGCCGCCTCCCGACGCCGTCCCGGGCGGCGGAGTAGCCTCGCGGCCATGCGTGCGATCACCATTCCCGAACCCGGCGGTCCCGACGCCCTCGTATGGGCCGAGGTGCCCGACCCGCAGCCGTCCGAGGGGGAGGTCCTGGTCGAGGTGGCGGCCACGGCCGTCAACCGCGCCGACCTCCTCCAGCGCCAGGGCTTCTACGACCCGCCGCCCGGCGCGCCCCCGTACCCCGGCCTGGAGTGCGCCGGCCGCGTCAAGGCCCTCGGCCCGGGGGTCAGCGGCTGGTCGGTCGGCGACGAGGTGTGCGCGCTGCTGGCGGGCGGCGGGTACGCGGAGCAGGTCGTCGTCCCGGCGGGCCAGCTGATGCCCGTACCGAAGGGCCTCGACCCGGCCGCCGCCGCGGCGCTGCCCGAGGTGACGGCCACCGTTTGGTCCAAGGAACTTGTGAGGACTCCCCCAGGGGGAGTCACCGGCTCCGCGTAGGCAACCGATGCGCTCCCCCTCCTGCAATCAGGAATGGGAGAGCGCCACATGTCACCAACGACACTCAACAGGCACGTATCAAGCGAAGCGGCCGACGACCGACCCCGCGCGGTTCTGTACGCGCGTCAGAGCAAGCTCAACGAAGACGGCAGCGACGCAAGCCCCCTCATGCAGTGGGAGGCAGGGGAAGCGCTCTGCGCCGCCCGTGGCTATCGCGTCGTAAAGCGGTTCCGCGATGTGGGCAAGTCTGGTTGGGACCCCAGCGTTCAGCGCGGGGGCTTTGACGAAATGATGCAGTGGGTACGTGATGGCAAGTGCGATGTAGTGGTGATCTTCACCCTGTCTCGCCTTACCCGAATGGGTGCTCAGGAAGCCTTCGCCATTGAGAAGGTAATGAGGGACAACGGTGTGTCCCTGGTAAGTGTTCGGGAACCGTACCTTGACACTAGCGACCCGATCGGCGCGGGAATCTTCGCCATCATTGCCGGACTCGCAAAACAAGAGTCTGACACGAAATCGGCGTTCGTCGTCAACACCAAAGAGCTGGCCCGAAAGGCCGGTGGGCACGTTTCTGGTAACGCGCCATGGTGGGGCGAGAACGTGAAGAAGATCGGCGAGAACGGCGTCAAGTACGTTGTCATCCGCCCCACTGCCGAGGGCTGTAAGGCAGTGCTTCGTATGAAGGTAATGGCAGAAAAGGAGGGGCTGACGCCCGGCAACATTGCTGAGAAGCTGACAGCCGATCCGGAGTACCGGCCCCCAGGGTGGCGAACCGAACAGGGAAAGGCACGAGTGGCGGCACGCCGCAAGCGCGGGAACTACAAACAACATGCTGAACCGCGATGGACTCCCGCAGCCGTTCTGCGAACCCTTCGTGACCCGCGCATTGCTGGCATGGCCGCCAATCGGATTTCCTCGGAGAGGTGGGAAATCCGGCGGGACGATAACGGCGATCCGATGCACGTACATGAGCCGATCATGACCCCCGCAGAGTGGTACGTCTTGCAGAAGGCCATTTCGACTGAAGGCAAGATGCGGCGCCCGTACCACGGCGGAACCTACCTCCTGACTGGCTGGCCCATCATGTTCTCGTACAGCGGCGCCACCATGAGCACGACCGTGTCTAACGGCATTCCGCGCTACCGCTGCAACCGGTCGAACGATGCAGCAAGGGCCATGGGCGTAAAACGCGTCACCATCCGGGTAGACGACACCGACGCGTACGTTGCTGAACGAGTGTGGGCGCGTCTACTCAACATAGACCCAGCCAGCGAAGACGACATGACACTTATGACCGCTGTTGCTGAACGCTTCGCGCGGCAACAGGACACGGCAGGGGTCGCGCTGGAGTGCAACGAACTTGAGGCACAGATCAAGCACACGGAACAGAGCCTTACTGAGATCTACGCTGACAAAAAGGCGGGACTCTACAAGGGGGCCGTGGGCAAGGCGGCGTTCACAGAAGCTGTCCAGTCGATGCAGCGGACGGAGAGCAGTTGCCGAAGTCGTCTCAAGGAACTTCGCACACAGCAAGTTGCCGCTATCAAGGTGCCTTTGGACGAGTGGCAGAAGACGCCTGGCGACGATCCCATTGGTGAAGGCTCGCTCTGGGCCCAATGGGGCATGATCAAGCGCCGAGAGTTCCTGAGCTTCTTCATTGACCATGTGGAGGTGGGGCCGTCCACGACTGGTAAGAGCAAGGACGTTGGAGAGCGCATCACAATCCATTGGGCACATCCCGAGCCTGAAGAGGACGAAGAGCAGGACAGCGAGGCGATGCCGGAGTTTGTCGGCGCGTAACATCGGGCGCCCCGGCGTGCGGGTAACACGCCGGGGCTCCCACAGTGTCCCAGACGGCCGCTGAGAGCCCCGTGAGCGCCTGAGACAGCCCCAGTGAGGCAACGACCTTGCTGGGGCTTCTTCATGCCCGCAGACGGCTAGGCTCCGGGCATGGCAGATGGGACACCGCTGGGGCAGTGCTGGGGGTGCGGGCGCCAAGTGGCAGGGTGCCCAAGCTGTATCAACAAGCTGTGGGTAGACCCAGAGACGAACTTGCCGCCAGACGTGGGACCGGACGTGCAGCACGCCGCCGCCACACCCAAGGCAGTACGCCGGGCAGTGCAACGGGTGCTGTGTGACGACTGTGTACGCAAGATCAACAGTCGTGGTGGGACGCGTGGGGGCAAGCTGACGACCGCCGAAGAACTGCACCGGTTGCACATTTCGGCTGATTGAACCGCGAGAAAGCGATAACAGCATGAGCGATTACGGGCAACTCGACAGCGCGGCACTTGACCGACACGTAACCGGGAACTGGGGAGAAGACAGCGTTCCTGACGACATGATCCGCACAAGCGAGATCAACGGCCCCATGACGCGCGAACGCGGACGGATCACCGGGCTGTTCTGCCCCGACGCCGAGTGCGGCCGGTTCGTAGCGGTGGATCAAGAGAGCGTGATCAAGGACCACACGGACATGCAGCGTGGAACGGAGTGCCCGGCTTCCGGTATGGAGGTGCTGGACGACGAGCGGACCGACTGATACCTCAGACGGCCGTCTGAGCGCCTGAGACGGCATCGGCGGGCAATGACCTTGCCGGGTCCGTCGTCGGCCCGCAGGCAGCCACACAGAGCCCCAGCAGAGGAGCGGCACTGCTGGGGCTTTTCGTTGAACCTGCACTTGACAGGTACATGTTTACTCAGTGTCCGGCTGGCTACAGCGGGTAGCGACTGTGTCGGCACAGCGTGAGAGGTGATGACGGTATGACGGTTAAACACCCTCCCTTGAATTCCAATAAGAAACCTACAAGGAAAACAAGGAGGGCCGTCCGTCCGTCATTCCGTCATCCGGTCCCCGCCTGCCGACCGGTCAGCCGGGAAACCGGTGCACTCTAGGAAACCCTTGCGCTCTAGTAATGGTAGAGAGCGGGGGATACCGCGCACCCTTCCAACAGGCACGGCGGACAGAGTGCCCGCGCTCTCGACCTCTTGGGGCTCCTCGTGATCCCTGGGCGTGGTGGGTAGCTCTCACGTAATCGCCCGAAGTGGCGCATGGTGTAACAGCAGCACAGGGCCCTACCGGCCCGTGACCCGGTGCAATTCCGGGACGCCACAAGCTAGCTCACCTAGTCCAACGGTAGAGACACACGGCTTAGGCCCGTGGTGATCCCGGTTCGAATCCGGGGGTGAGTACACAGAGCACTACCTCACATGAGGTAGTGGGGCGTTCAGGGGTAGGGGGTCTCCCCGAAAGGGGGGGCCATGCGTACCCGGTGCCTTGACTGCCGAGACTGGGCTACCCACAAGGGGCGCTGCCTGTCGCACCACAAGGCATACGAAGCGGGGCGGTCGTACCAGTCCCACCGTAAGCGACGTGAGGCGATAGCCCGTGGGCATAACGCGGCAGCGCTGCTGCGCAAGGCCGTGCGCAAGGCCATGGCTGGGACGTGCGCCATGTGCGGCGTGACCTACCTGCCGAGTCAGGTAGACATCGACCACGTCAAGCCGCTGGCTCTCGGCGGTGAGGACGTGGCGAGCAACGTTCAGGTGCTGTGCAAGCGTTGCCACGCAGCGAAGACGGCAATGGACTTCGGCAAGCGCCCGTTCTGACCCACGGGAGGGGCGGAGCGGTCCGGAAGTTCAGCCGGATGGCCCGCTGGCGATCCCGGCCCAAGCTCGAAACACGCGCGCTAGGTGTGACGCCGTTTTTGGGCCCCCGGCCCGTGCGGCTACTGGGCAAGCCCGTGTTCGGACCCGCGAGAAAGGCACCCGCTAAGGGGTCGATAAGGCTCCGGAAGGTGGTGTCAACGTGTCCCGAAGCAAGGGCCCCGACGTGCGTAACGGGCACGCCAACGGAGCCGCTGAGCCTGCCGCCCCTGTCGTGTACGAGGGTCGGGCCCCGCGTGTGCCCGCTGGCCTCAAGCGCGTCGGCCGCGAAGTGTGGCGCAACGTCTGGACGGCAGGCAACGGCGCCTACTCGCCGGACACCGACCGGAACGTCATCTTGCGGTACTGCGAACTCCATGACCGGCGCGCCGAACTACTGGCAGCCGTGTCCAACGATGGACTCATGACCGTGGGTTCTACCGGTCAACCCGCCGTGCATCCGGCCATGCGCTATGTCGAGTCCACCGAGAAGGAGCTACGCGCCATCGAAACCGTCATTGGCTTCACGCCGGAAGCGCGTATGAGGCTGGGGATCGTGGCTGCTGAGGCGCGCCGCGTGGCCGCTGGGCCGGAGGACTTCTAGACCACCGACTCACGTGAGTCGGTGTCCATAGGGAGGGGGGCGTGACCGACATTGATTCTGTCATCGCTCGCCACATACCCGCCGACGCGCCGTTCCCCAGTGAGGGGTACCGGGTCGCGAACTGGATTGAGGCGTTCTGTTTCCTCACGGGCTCGTTCGCGGGTCAGCCGTTCCGGCTCTTGCCATGGCAGCGTGACCTACTCGTTGACGCCTACCGCCTTGAGCGGGACGCGTTCGGCCGGTGGCGCCGCAAGCACCGCATGGCCGTTGTGTGCATCGCACGCAAGAACGGCAAGAGCACGCTTGCCGCCGCCATCATGCTGTACCACTTGATTGCCGACCGGGCGGACGCTCAGCGACAGGTGATCGCTGCCGCCAATGACCGCAACCAGGCACGCATGGTGTTCGACGCCGCCAAGCAGATGGTGAACGCTTCGCCGAAGCTGTCCGCCGTCTGCGACGTACAGCGCGACATCATCCGGTACAAGGACAACACGTATCGCGTGGTGTCGGCGGACGCCGGGCGGCAACAGGGGCTAAACCCTGCCGCCGTGTCGCTGGATGAGTACGCGTTCAGCAAGTCGGCGGACCTGTTCGACGCGCTGACGCTGGGCAGTGCGGCCCGCAATCAGCCCATGACGTGGGTGGTTTCGACGGCCGGGCCGGACCCGGACGGGCCCTTTGCCAAGCTGTGTGAGCAAGGGGAGCGGGTCAACTCCGGTGAGGCGACGGACCCGACGCTGTTCTATCGGTCGTGGGGGCCGCGTATCGGGGAACAGGTTGACCACCTTGACCCGGCCGTGTGGAAGGCGTGTAACCCCTCGTTCGAGATTCTGAACGAGGAGGATTTCCGCGCTGCCGCTCAGCGGAGCACGGAAGCTAGCTTCCGCATCTACCGTCTGTCTCAGTTCGTCCGTGGCGCCTCTACGTGGCTGCCTCATGGCCTGTGGGACTCCCTTGCGGTAGACGACACCCTCAAGCCCGGTGACGCCGTTGTGTGCGGCTTTGATGGCTCGTGGAAGGGTGACAGTACGGCGCTCGTTGCCTGCCGCGTGTCGGACCTTCGTGTGTTCGTGCTGGGGCACTGGGAGGCACCGCCGGAGGATGCGCATTGGCGCGTCCCTATGGCTGACGTGCGGGACGCTTTGCGCTCTGCGCTGGAGACGTACAGCGTGCGGAACTTGGTCGCCGATCCGTACCGGTGGGAAGAGACGCTAGACAACCTTGAGGCGGACGGGTGGCCGGTGGAGGCGTTCCCGACCAACTCACTCAAGCGCATGGTCCCGGCGACTCAGATCGTCTACGACGCGTGCCGGGACGGGCGCTTGTCGCACGACGGGAACCCGGCCCTTGCCCGGCACATCGGCAATGCGGTGCTGCGGGAGGACAAGCACGGGGCGCGCGTGACCAAGGAACACGCGTCATCGCGCCGGAAGATCGACCTTGCCGTTGCCATGATCCTCGCGGTGCACGGGGCGGTGATGTGGCGCGAGGAGAATCCGGGCTTGATCGATGCCCCGATCCTCGCGACGTGGGAGCAAGACGGCCAGGTTTTCACCTTCGGCGGTAGCGCCGAGTTCTTTGACGATCTATAGCACTGGCTCAACAGGCCACCGACTCACGTGAGTCGGTGGCCTGGATTGCGAGTCACGAGGGGTGGCTCGCATGGGCTTTTGGCGTGCGCTCTTCCGGGGCCCGTCTCGGGAAGTTGAGAAGCGGGCTCAGTGGGACTCGGCGACGGACCTTTTCCCGCTGCCCGGCGTGGTGTCGGCGGCTGGTACGAAGGTAAACGCGAACAGTGCCATGACGGTCTCTGCCGTCTTCGCGTGCGTGCGCCTGCTGAGCGAGACGATTTGCACGCTGCCGGTGGCGACCTATTCGCGGCGCGGGGGTGTCCGCAAGGGGGTCAAGTCGCCGACGTGGCTTGACTATCCGAACGCCGAACCCGGTGGTCTGGGCCGTATCGACTTGCTGTCTCAGGTGGTGCTGTCCCTGCTACTGGACGGCAATGCCTACCTGGCCGTTGTGTGGGACGGCCCGCACATCGTGGGGCTTGAGGTTCTGGACCCGAACCGCATCGACACGCATACGGTCGTGGTGGACGGCAAGCGCCGCAAGTGCTTCTACGTGGCCGACTACGACGACGACGGCAACGAAGTCGCGTTGGGCTGGTACACGACCCGCGAGATTCTGCATATCCCCGGCATGATGCTGCCGGGCGAGTTCACCGGGGTGTCGCCGATCGCGTTTGCGCGGGAGTCCATTGGGCTCGCCATGGCGGCGCAGACGTACGGCGCTAAGTTCTTCGCCAACGGCGCCATGCCGGGTGCGCTCATTGAGGTGCCGGGTGCGATGTCCGAAGAGGGGCTAGCCCGTGCGCGTGAGGCGTGGCGGCTGGCCAACTCCGGTGCGGAGAACGCGCATAGGGTCGCCCTGCTGACCGAAGGTGCGAAGTTCTCCAAGGTGGCGCTGTCGCCGGATGAAGCGCAGTTTCTCCAGACCCGACAGTTTCAGGTCCCGGAGATTGCGCGCATCTTCGGCGTACCGCCCCACCTCATCGCCGACGCGACCAACTCGACTTCTTGGGGCTCCGGGCTCGCTGAGCAGAATCAGGCGTTCGCAATGTTCTCGCTGCGTCCGTGGCTGGAGCGGATCGAAGCGGGCTTTACCCGGCTGCTGTTCGCCGAGACGGCTAACCGTCAGCTCTTCGTCAAGTTCTCGCTTGACGGCATTCAGCGCGGGGCACCGAGCGAGCGCATGAACATGTACTCCATCGGTCTTCAGCAAGGCATCTACAGCATTGACGAAGTGCGCGCGTGGGAAGACCTGGAGCCCCTGCCGGACGGCATGGGAGAGGCGCACCGCGTACCCCTGAACCTCTCGGACGTGAGCGCCGAGAAGGAGCCGGAAGAGCCTGCCGCTATCGAGCCCCCGCCCGCAGATGAACCCCCGGACGACGGGGACGACGAAGAGGGGGACAAGCCCGATGACGACGGAGACACGGAGCCTGAGCCGACCGGCTGAGTTCCGCGCCGAGGGAGACGCGGTAGTTGCGCGCGGGTACGCGTACCGCTTCAACGAGCTGAGCCACGACCTAGGCGGATTCCGGGAACGGATCATGCCCGGCGCCGGAGCTGACGCGCTCCGGGGCAATGACGTGCTGGCGACGTTCAACCACGACATGAACCAGGTTCTAGGTCGCGCGTCGGCTGGCACGCTCCGTACGGGCGAGGACGGCGAAGGCGGCTGGTACGAGATCGACCTGCCGAACACTACGACCGGCCGTGACCTTGCCGAACTTCTCAAGCGTGGTGACGTGCGCGGAAGTTCGTTCACGTTCAGCGTGAACGACGGGGGGCAGCGCGTACACGACGAACTAGACGAAGAGACCGGCCTGCCCATTCGGGAGATCACCAGCATGAACGTGGTGGAACTGGGCCCGGTCCTCAATCCTGCGTACCCGACCACGGACGCGGGGCTCATGCGCTCCATAGCGCGAACGCTCGGCCTTGCCGACGACACCACCGACTCACGTGAGTCGGTGCCATTCCATCCGGCGCGTGATCTGGTCCGCGCACTGCTACACAAGGGGGAGTCCAGCAATGGACGCACAGACTCTTAGCGCGAACTTTGAGGCGCGCGAGAAGGCTCACGGCGAACTCCGGGCGCTGACCGAAGAGTTCGCGGGCAAGGAGATGGACGCCGACGCACGCGGCAAGGAAGCCAAGCTACTTGACGCGATTGCCGACTATGACGGCCGCGTGAAGCGAGGTGTGGAGGCCATCAAGGCAAGCGAGTCCGTGAGCGCGCTCATGGCCGGACTCGCGGGCACCGGCAGCAAGCGCGAAACTCAGGACAAGCTGACTGAGGCGGCAACTCAGCTCCGCTCGCTGGGGCTTCACCAGTCGCTCACCTTCGCGCCGGAGAAGCGTGCAGTTGTTGACACCAAGTCCGGCCGCGACGTTATCCCGCGAACCCTGTTCGGTCAGCTTCTCGCTGAGGCCGTGGAGCGCTCCACCGTGATGCGTAACGGCGCGTCGATCCTCACCACGTCCGGCGGCGAGTCCATTGACTTCACTGTTGTGACCGGTCGCGCGTCGGCTGGCATCGTGGCGGAGAACGCGAACATTCCTGAGTCCACCCCGAACACGGTTCAGCGCTCGGTCGGCGCGTACAAGTACGCCTACGCGTCGGTTGTCAGCACAGAGTTCGTGCAGGATCAGGCGCTAGACCTGGTGGGCTTCCTGGTGGGCGACGCCGGTCCGGCGCTGGGGCACGGCATGGGTGAGCACTTCCTCACCGGCACGGGCATCGATCAGCCGAAGGGCATTCTTAACGCCGCTCCGGCTGCCGCTTCCACCTGGGCGTCTGGGGCTAAGGACACGGCCGTTTCCGACGCACTCATTGATCTCTTCTATGAGCTTCCTTCGTCTTACCGGGCCAACGCCGTCTACGTCGTGTCGGACAGGACCGCCGCGCTCATGCGCAAGCTGAAGGATTCCAACGGTCAGTACCTGTGGCAGAGCGCGCTAACGGCTGGCGCTCCGGACACCTTCAACGGCAAGGCGGTCGCTACCGATGTCTCAGTGCCGGATAGCAAGGTTCTGTTCGGTGACCTGAGCAAGTACCGGGTCCGGCTGGCCGGACCGCTCCGGGTTGAGCGTTCGGTAGATGCGCGGTTCACCACTGACCAGATTGTGTACCGCTTCATTCAGCGCGCTGACGGCCTTCTTGTGGATGAGCGTTCGGCGAAGGTGCTGACGGTCACGCCGAAGGCATAACGGCCAGCACGGAAAGGGCAGTGAGTCACGTGACTCACTGCCCTCTTGCGGGGGAGGGGGAGCGTGTCTTACGCGACTGTCGAAGACGTGCGCGGACTGGACGGCATGGAAGATGTCTCGCTCTTCCCGAACGAGACCATCACCGACGCAATTGCCTACGCAGTAGAGACGGTTGAGAACTACTGCGGCCGCAAGTGGCAGGGGACGGACGCGCCGCCGGAGACGATCCGTTGGTGTGTGCGCACGCTGGCTCGCCAGTACTGCCTAGACCTTGTGTCGCGCGTGCCGGACCGGGCGCTACAGCTTCAATCCGAATTCGGCTCCATTCAGCTTGCGCAAGCGGGCGGGACATGGCGGCCAACCAGCCTGCCGGAAGTCAACGCCCAACTGAACCGGTACCGCGTGCGGCTGCCGTTCATCTTCATTTAGGGGGCAGCCGTGGCGCTGGTGTTTGAAGCGAAGGTTGCCCTGTTCGAAGCGCTCAAGAGGGCCGCTCCGCCGCATGTGCAATGCACGTTCGCTGAGACAGGGAAGAGCGACCGGCGACAGCAAGTGTGGCTGGGCGCCACCGGCGACGAAGAGCTGTCCGCGTCGGCCATGCGGCAGGGGCCGCGCAAGCCCACGGCCGTCACAAGCTACGTGGACGTTCACGGGCTGGTCATCACGCCGGGCGACCCGATAGGCGCTGAGCGGGCCGTGTACGCCCTCCGTGACGCCATTGCGGACGCCTGCCGCTCCGTCGCTCCGGCCAGCGTGCCGGGGCTCCTTGACGTACGGCCGGAGTCCTCAGAGACGGAGACGGCCGAATCGACCGATGGCGCGTACGCCGCGCTCACTGTCCGCGTGAGGATTCGCGGACGGATCACTTAGGGGGAACGCATGGCGCTAGACGCTGCCATTGGCATTGGCAAGGAGACGGCCTACGGCGCCGCAGCAACGACCTTGCTGGGCTACGAGGGCAAGTCGGATTCCTGGAAGACGACGAGGGAGTTTATCGAGTCCGTCGGCTTCCGGGCGGGGATGCAGACGGCTCGGGCCGACCGCCGCAACGTGATCAACATGGGCGGCGAAGGCGAACTAGAAGTTGACGTTCTCGACGCTGGCGCCGCCGCTCTCTGGTCGGCGTGCTTCGACACGTACGACGGCGGAACTCCCAGCACCAGCAACGGGCTTACCACCCACGTGTTTGAGAGTGGGGCGGACAGCTCCGCCCCCTCGTTCACGGCGCAGATGATCCGGCCGACCACGGACGGCAAGGCGATTGCCTACCGGCACGTGGGATGCATGGTCACTGAGTGGGAGATGACCGCCGAGGTTGAGAACGCGGTCACAGTCACGGCCACGTTCGATTTCCAGGATGTGAGCCATTCGGCCAAGCCCGCTGACGCGCTGCCCATTGCGTACCCCAAAGAGGCGTACGTCTATGACTGGACGCGTACGGCTATCTCTCTGACCATCGACGGCAAGCCGGTCACGGTGGACGCGAACAAGTTGGAGCTAACCGCAGACCGGGGCATGAAGGTTGACCGCCGCTTCCTGCGCGGCAATGCCCTCAAGGCTCAGCCCGTGCGCTCCGCCATGCCGACGTACGAGGGGACGCTAGAAGGCGAGTTCACCAGTGACGCACTCAAGCTGTATGAGGCGTTCATTGCGGGCAAGGTGGCGTCTCTCGTCATCGACTTCGCGGGCATCCTGCCGGGCGCGTCCATGCGTATCGAGTGCCCGGCCATCCAGTTCACCGGGGACAGCCCGGAAGCGTCCGTTGACGACGTGACGGCTTCCGAGCTTCCGTTCCGCGTGCTGGACCCCGGTGACGGACGGGCGGCCATGCGGCTGATCTACACAGAGCCCACGCCGGGCTTCGTCCCGCCTAAGCCGTAACGGGGGCGGGTGTGGCCGGTTCGCGGTTCTCGGTTCAGGTCGAAGGGCTGAACCAGCTAAAGAAAACCCTTCGTCAGCTCAAGGACAAAGACCTTTCCAAGGCTGTCCGCGAGGTGAACAAGCAGGCGGCGGAACTGGTCAAGCCGGAAGCTGCGCGCGGCGTGCCGCAGCATACGCGTACGCCGAAGGACCGCAAGAACTACCGGCCTGGCAAACTCGCCAAGTCGGTAAAGGTCGTGGCGTCGGCCAACTCCGCAAGCATCAAAGCGGGCACCGCTGCCCGCACTCCCTACGCGGGTGCGATCCACTTCGGGTATCCGAAGCGGCATATCCGCCCCAATCGATTCCTGTACCAGGCCATGGCGCGCAATAGCGGCCGGGTCTCCGAGACGTACGAGCGTGAAATCTCCGCCGTCATCCGAGCCAAATTGGAGAGCTGATTATGGGCGCCAAGAAGAACACCGACTCTCACGACCTGGGCGACGTGCTGTCGCTGGATCTCGACAGCCTGACCATTGATGAGATCGACCTCATTGAAGAGATCGTTGACGGCCCTCTCGACATGCTCGCCAAGCCTGGCGCTCGAAAGGGTCCGATGATCCGGGCTATGGCCGTGGTCATCAAGCGCCGGGACGACCCGGCCTTTACCGCTGAGGACGCGGGCCGTCTGAAGATTGAGTTCAAGCAGAAGGCGACGGCGGGCCCTACCGCGCTCAGCGAGTAATCATCTGCGCGCGACTGGTCGGCCATTTCCGGGGCCTTACGTGGTCGGACGTGCGCGCTCTCTCGCTGAGGGATTTCAACACGCTGGCCGACCAGATGGCAGCTGATATCGAGGCGCAGAAGAAGGCGGAGCGCCGCCTATCGCGCGGGGGTTCAGGGGGGTCGGCGCCGGGGGAGCGCCGTACGCCCGTCATGACGTAATTCTCACTCTGCGTATATCAAACCCCCAGCCGGCATGGCCCGCGGGATATACGCAGAGTCACATTCGGGGGGTTCCATGGCACGGCCCATCACTATCACTCTGCTCGGTGACCTGGACGACCTGAGCCGTTCCCTTTCTCAGGGAACGCAGGAAGTCACGAATTTCGCGCACCGTGTAGAGGGGGCAATGCAGGGGGCTTCCGAGGAAGCCGGGCGTATGGGAGACGAGATTGCCCATAGCGCGGATGAGGCGGGCGAAGGGCTTAAGGGCATTGCCAAGAAGATTGGCGTTGCTGCTCTTGCTGTCGGTGCCGCTGTAGGTGCTGCGCTGGGCGCCGGTATCAAGGAAGCCATGGACCGTGAGAAGTCCAATGACCTTCTCGCGGCTCAGGTGGGCGCCACGCCGTCTCAGGCGAAGACGCTGGGACAGGCGGCCGGAAAGATTTTCTCTTCCGGGCTGGGCGAGTCCATGGAGGAAGTCAACGAGGGGCTGAAGTCCCTTTGGCAACAGGGGCTCATCCCGGCCGGTTCGACGGCTGACGAGATATCCAAGATCGGGTCCAAGCTCATGGACGTGGCCCAGATCATGGGTGAGGACCTGGGCCCGACCGCGAATGCCGCCGGTCAGATGGTCAAAAACGGGCTCGTCAAGAACTACAGCGAAGCCATGGATCTCCTCGTTCGCGGTACTCAGGTGGGTGTCAACAAGTCCGAAGATTTCTTGGACACGATGAATGAGTACAGCACCCAATTCCGCAAGATCGGAATGGACGGGCCGACGGCTATTGGCCTGATGAATCAGGCGCTCAAGGCGGGTGCGCGCGATGCCGACGTTGCCGCAGACGCGGTGAAGGAATTCACGCTCCAGTCTCTAGACCTGACGAAGAGTGGTGATGCGTACAAGGCTCTGGGGCTGAATGGCGAGGCCATGGTGAAGGCTCTCGCCGGGGGCGGGCCGAAGGCCGCTGCGGCGACAGAGAAGATCTTCACCGCAATGCACAAAATCAAAGATCCGGTGAAGCTCAACACCATCGCACTGGGCCTGTTCGGTACGAAGGCTGAGGACCTGGGTGGGGCCTTGAACGCCATGGACCCGAAGACGGCTGCCGCCTCTCTCGGCTCCTTTGCAGGCGCCGCACAGAAGGCGGGGGACACCCTTCACGACAACGCCTCTACGCGGCTCACAGCCTTTTGGCGAACCCTTCAGACCGGCGCGGTAGACGTGATCGGCGGCAAGGTGCTGCCACGCCTGGAGGCGCTGGCAACGAGGTTCGCGCCCATCGGGAGCGCCGCCAAGACCGTGTTCGTAGACACGGTGGTTCCGGCCGTCCGGAACTTCGCATCCGCCGTTGGGTCAGCCTTTCAGTTTGTCGGCGAGCACAAGGGAGTATTCCTGGCCATCGCGTCCGTGGTCACGGTCGTACTCTTGCCCGCCTTGATTCAGTGGGGTGTCCAGTCCGCTGTGTCCGGCGCCCGCGCCGTTGCGGCGTGGGTTACGTCTGCGGCATCGTCCACGGGCTCAGCGGCAACGCAGGTGGCCGCATCGTGGGCCGTCGTCGGCGGGTGGCTCAAGGCGGGCGGCCAGGCGGTCATCTCCGGTGCCGTCATCGCGGGCCAGTGGATAGCCGGAGCGGCATCCGCCGTGGTCAACGGCGCGATCATGGTTGGTCAGTGGGTTCTCATGGGGGCTCAGTCCATGATTCAGGCGGCCCGCATGGCTGCCGCGTGGCTGATCGCCATGGGGCCGATACCGCTGATCATCGCGGCCATTGTCGGGCTCGCGGTGCTGATCTGGACCAAATGGGACACCATCAAGCAATGGACGGCTGAGGCTTTTCAATGGGTGTGGGACAAGATCTCCGGTGTCTTTGAGTGGATCAAAAACCTGTTCCTCAATTTCACCGGGCCGGGACTCTTGATCAAGCATTGGGACACCATCAAGCAGAAGACGGCTGAGGCATTCACGTGGGTCAAAGACAAGGCGCGCGAAGGTCTCGATGCGGTGGTCGGGTTCTTCCGGAATCTGCCGGGCGAGATCATGGGGTTCGTCGGCCGGATCGGAGGGGCGGCCCGCGATATCGGCGCAACCCTCATCAGCAAACTCGGTGAGGGCCTGTCCCGGCTCTCCTCATTCGGTCAGGACATCGGGCGCGCCGTGGCGCGCGGCATCAAATCGGCAATCAACTCCTTGATCGACCTTCTCAACTGGGCGATTCCGGACAGGATCGGCATTGGCCCGATCGGGGTTGATCTGCCCGCCAATCCGATTCCCAAGATTCGAGCCATGGGTGGCCCGGCGTCCGGCCTTACTCGGGTCGGCGAGCGCGGGCCGGAGTGGGTGAACCTGCCGAACGGGTCGCACGTGGTGCCGAACCATGCCGCTCCGGCAAGCGGGGGAGTCACGGTCAACGTGACCAGCGCTGCCGATCCGTTCGCCATCGGGCGCGAGGTTGCTTGGGCTCTTCGGGTGGCGTCCCGATAGGGACCACCGACTCACGTGAGTCGGTGGTCCGAACTCAACAGGGGGCAATTATGGCGGAGTTGGATGACTGGACGTGTGAGTACAACGGACTCTTGATCGGGGCTCCGGGCTCCGCCGTCTCCCTCGTTTCGGTAGACGGCCTACTGTCGCTACCCGACGTGCGGTCGGCGGACCTCACCCTTGTTCAGCGTCATGGGCTCTACCCCGGGGATGACTACATGGGTGGCCGTGCTGTGACGCTGACGCTGGAGGTCTACGGGAGGACGCGGGAAGAGTTCACGACGGCCCTGAACGGCGTGTACGCGGCCTTCGGGGTGACCGACAAGGGAAAGCCCCTACGGTTCCGGTTCCCGGGCGTAGCGGGCGACAGGACGGCCTTCGTCAACTGTCGTCCCCGAAAGCGTACGGCGCCTCTCGACCTCAACTTCGCCTACCGGGTGTGCACGGTCGTGGTGGAGCTGTTCGCCACCGACCCCCACCTGTACGGGGATGCGCTGGAGACTAAGCCGCTATCCAGCCCATGGGAGGGCACGGAACCTCGACTGTGGTTCAAGCAAGTCGGTTCGGTGCCCGCGCTGCCGGTAATTAAGCTGACTGGCGCCAAGGATTGCGTCCTTCGCGATGAGGTGACCGGGCGCTACTTCGGCATGGCTGGGCTCGGTGGAGACCTGACTATCGACGCGGAGCGGCGGACGCTGACGGCGGCGCCGGGTGGGCCGAACCTTAACGACAAGATCACAGCCGGTTCCACGTGGCCCGAATTCGCATTCGGAGACCACCGGCTGACGCTGACCAGCGCGGCAATCGACAAGCCGACTACAGCCACGATCACATGGCGGAACAGGTGGGCTTAGTGGCCAACGCTCAGTACACCGTCGTTCAGACGGACATGAAGACCGGCAACGTCGTAACCACGCTGCCGGTGACCGGTATTCAGTTCACGCATACGCTGAACGCCGCTGGGGCCGCCACGATCGGTATGCCGCTGTTTGCGCCGGAGGCGGACCCCGAATCGCTCGTGCCCGGTATCAGCGGTCTCGCGATCCTGCGGGACGAGGAGCCGGTGTGGGCGGGAATCCTGTGGGCTCTCGCTGCCGACATCGCCGCAGGAACCCTGTCGCTGAGCGCATCGGGCTTTCACTCCCACTATCAGGGGCGGCATTTCGTCAAGGGCTGGACAGTGAGGAGCGCGGAACAGTCCGAGATCATCAAGGCATGGTTCGCCTACTGCAACAGCGCAAACGGCATCGGCACGGATGTGAGCCTCATCAAGCCGACCGGCCACAAGCGAACGGCCGTGTGGACCCGATACGAACTCAAGAACGTCGCCGAAGCGATAGACGAGTTGGCTGACAATATCGGCGGGTTCAACTTTCGGTACGTGCCGTACTGGGTGGACAAAGGCAAGCGGCTGGGGCACCGCTTCGTCATGACCAGCCGAGCCGGGGTCGCGGCCACCCACACGCTGACGCACCGCGTGGACTGCAACGTCACAGGCGTGAGCTACGACAGTACGGCGCTCTGCACGACTGCCTACGCGACCGGCGCAGACAAGGGCAACGGGGAAAAGCTTGTCGGCATTTTCGAGAACCCGTCGTTGGCCGCGCGGATGCCGGAACGGGTGCGCGTCGGCTCGTACACGGACGTGAAGGAAACCCTTACGCTCCGGGACAAGTCACGAGCCATCATCAACGCCGGGGCCGTGCCGGTAGCCATTCCGGAACTGACCCTGTACCCGGGCCAGTTCGGGCCGCTCGATTTCGTGCCGGGCGACGTGACCGCCATCGACGTGGACGCCGGGTACATCGCTCTCTATGACGAATTCGTGGTGACCGAATGCGCCACCACGGTGGACACGACCGGCGGTGAAAGCATCAAACTCGCCCTTGCCAGCAAGGAGTTGTGGTCAAATGCCAACCCAAGCTAACGCCGTTCCGCCGTCCCTCGTAAACGAAATGGCGGAACTCAAACGCCGCATGTCGGCGATTGAGAACGCTCCGACGCCGGTCAACAAGTTCGACCGGTACCCGGCTGTCGAATGGGCGGCTCAGGACCGGGCGATACTCACTGACAATCCGTGGTCGTCAGTGAGTATCGCGAATGTTACAGGTCTTTCGTTCGATCGCGTTGAATGCAGTTTCATCGTGGACAGGATGATTGCCGGTAAGCGGCTGGCGGAGATCCGTCTAGCGGCCTTCCGGCACACCGGAAATGCCGTACGGGAGATCGTGAGCGCGTCGGGTACTACCGCCTTCAACGGCAAGTACGGCACAAGAGGGGTCATCGTGGCCCGCTGGATTCACGGTATCCCTTTCGGCTGGGACTACGCGGACGACACTACCGTCTACACCATCGAACTACAGCACCGGTATCGGAAAGGGCCGGAGTCCATCAAGGGGCAATCCGTGTTCGCCATTGCCGCCCCCGAAGGCACCTCAAATGATGGCGTCCTCTCCTGGGGCTACCAGAAGGATGACGACGGCAAATGGTGGTGGGTTCCCACCTACAAGGAGAAGACCGCATGGGGGCCGAACTTCGTCACGGTGCCCAATCCCGACAGCGGTAACTACGCCATTTCCCCGATGCACTATTGCGTAGGACTGCCTCAGAGTCGCATTCCGGAAGCCTCGGTAAACGCCTGGATGTGGGGCCGTGGGACAGGGATTGAGCTGGTCCGTGGCCCGGACCTCAGTGAACCGTACATAGACATCTAAGGGGGCGCAGTGGTGGATCTGACCCGCCTGTATGCGGCGGCGGAAGTCGCCGTGCCCATACTCGTCTTCCTGGCGGTCACACTACGAAGGCTCCGCACCGGCATGGAAGCGTCCTGGAAAGAGGAAGCGGAAGCCTACCGCAGCAAGGTCGAACGACAGTCGGAGGAACTAGCCGCACTCCACGCGGAGGTGCGCGCTCTCAGGCGCGAGAATGCCGCGCTGCAAGTCCAAATAGCGGAGCTGCTGAGCCGGTAATCTCCGCCCTTGTTCACCTGCCAGACCACCGACTCACGTGAGTCGGTGGCCTATTTCATGCCTAGGGGGTTCGGGTGGCAGCACTACCCGCCAACATTCCTACCGTCACCGTGCACGGCACCTACATGGGGCCGGACGGTCATCCGCTCGCCGGAACCGTTACTTTCTCCGCTCCGAGTCTGTTGACCTTTCCGGACGCCGACCTGTTCGTTGCCGGGCCTGTGGTCGCCATGCTGGACGAGAACGGGCACTTTCAGGTCCGCCTACCGGCCACCGACGCACCGAACATGCAGCCGGACGGCTGGTCCTATGTCGTCAAAGAGAACCTTTCTGGAGTCATCGGGGGGCGCACGTTCAGTGTGCTGCTGCCAAAGGCGACGCCAGACGTTGACCTTGCCGACGTGGCGCCCGCCGATCCGACTACGCCCAACTATGTGCCGGTGGCCGGGTCGCAGATCTTCACCGGTTCGCTAGCGCCCACGTCCGAACTGGGGCGTGACGGTGACTACTTCACGCAGTACGAGACTCGGACACTCCTTGGCGTCACGTCCACCACGGTCACGATGTGGACGCGGGTGGGCGGCAAGTGGGCTCAGCTCGGCGACGGCATTAGGGGTGCCGCATGGTACGTGGACGTGACCACCCCGCCCACCGGCGGCGGCAAGCCCGGAGACATGTACCTGAGAGCGCACACGGGTGATGTGTGGCAGTGCGGTCCGTCCGGCTGGGGGAGTCCGGTGGCCAACCTCACCGGCCCCAAGGGAGAGACCGGCGCGACTGGTGAGACCGGCGCCACCGGCCTACAGGGTCCGAAGGGCGCGGACAGTACCGTTCCCGGACCGACCGGCCCGCAAGGTGAGACCGGCCCCGCCGGACCGACCGGCCCACAAGGGCCGAAGGGCGACAAGGGCGACCCCGGCAACGGCAGCCTGAACAGTGTCAATGGAGACTTTGGGCCCGATGTCGTGCTGAGCGCCGCCAACGTGGGGGCAATCCCGGTGACTGACAAGGGCGTTGCGGGCGGAGTCGCCACGCTGGACATGGCCGGACTCGTACCGGCGTCGCAGCTCTCCATTCCGTCCGGAGTGGTCACGAGCGTCAACGACAAGCCAGGTCCGTCCGTGAGCCTGACGGCTGCCGACGTGTCTGCACTGCCCACGTCGGCGCGGGGCACAGTCAACGGCGTTGCGGCGCTGGACGGCTCCGGCATGGTGCCCAAGTCGCAGCTACCAGCCATGGGGGGCGGGTCGCGCAATACGTGGACCCCTCAGAGCCTGGGCTTTCAGGCATGGAGCACTGATCCCGCCGCGCTGATCGGCTATCACGCATCCGTAACGAAGTACCTCAAGCCCGAGCGGCTGTACTTTGACGGCTTTCTCATCACTGAGCCCACCGATGTCAATGCCGTGGTCATGCTTGCGCGCGGCTACGGCGGTGTTCCCGGCGTTCGGGTGTCGGTCGGCGTCTACAACGAGGGCGGCAAGCTGGTTGCGGCGTCCGGGTCGGTGAACCCCCCGGGGGCCGGGCAGATACCCGGAAGCCCGCCGCAGATGAAAAGCAACCATTTCGGTGCGGTTCCGGTGAAGCTCAATTCCACCGTCACGCTACAGCCGGGCCGGTACTGGGGCGCGTGGGTGATGACCGCAGGGGGAACGGCGGATTTCGCCTACGCCCATATCGCCAACGACGGCTGGGCCATGGCCAATTTCTACCTTGGCAAGCCGTTCGCTAGAGCCTGGTACACCGACTCTCAGGCTTCTTTGCCGAACACGGCCGATCAAGGCGCGGCGACGTCCCTCATTGACCATGACGTTCCAGTCATGGCGCTCGCCGTCGTCTGAGCACCGACTCACGTGAGTCGGTGCTCAGTGCCCCGTCCGGAGATTCCGGGCGGGGCTCTCTCGTGAACAGGAGCACATCAATGGCGCGATTCAATGGCGCTTCATGGCGTCCGATTCCCTGCAACTACACCAGCGGCGGACAGGAATCCGTTCACGGCGTGGTGATCCACATCATGGATGGCAGCCTCTCCGGCACCGATAGTTGGTTCAGGAATGCGAAGGCTCAGGCATCCAGTCACTTCGGCACCGGCCGCGACGGCACGCTGTACCAGTGGGTTGACACCAGTAACCGGGCGTGGGCTCAGGCGGGCGGCAACCGGACGTGGCTGTCTGTCGAGAACGAGGGAAGGGGCGGGGACGCGCTGACCGATGCTCAGATCAGCCGGTGCGCTGAGGTGCTGGCGTGGGCTCACAAGACGTACGGGGTGCCTCTCCAGCTCACTACCAGCACCACGGGCCGGGGGCTGGGCTACCACGGCATGGGAGGTAGCGCGTGGGGCGGCCACACGTCGTGCCCGGGTAGTCGTGTCGTGGCGCAGCTTCCGGAGATCCTGCGACGGGCGAAGGCTATCGTGGGGGGCGGCAGTTCGGGCGGGGGCGCGTCGGGAGCCGTCTACACCGTGCGGGCCGGGGAGACGCTTTCCAGCATCGGAACCAAGCTGGGCGTGGCGTGGAAGACGCTGGCCAGCCTCAACGGCATCTCGGCGCCGTACACCATTTTCCCGGGCCAGAAGCTCAAGACCGGCGAGCCGACGTACGCGCCGTTCCCCGGTGCCGACTGGTTCAAGCGAAACCCCACCAGCCCACTGGTGACGGCCATGGGCAAGCGCCTTGTGGCTGAGGGCTGCTCGGCCTACACGTCCGGTCCGGGCCCTCAGTGGACGGACGCTGACCGCAACAGCTTCCGGAAGTGGCAGCGCAAGCTCGGCGACGCTGCGCAGTACTGCGACGGCTGGCCGGGCCCCCGGCAGTGGGACGCCCTCAAGGTCCCCACGCCGTAACTCTCTGTTGATCCCGCGGCGCCCGGCATGTCCGATTTAACCCTCGGAGTCCGGTGCTTGCAGCTGCTCAATTCTTCACAGTACGTAACCAAGGAGAGGTAAGAATGACCTTCATCAAGGAGCACGCCACCCGCATCTACGCCGTAGCTGTCGCCGTTCTGGCGCTCGTTGCGCACTATGTTCCGTCGCTGCCGTCCGCGCTCATCCTGGGCGTCGCTGCGGCTGTCCTCGGTACCGGTGAGGCCGTACAGCGCGTAGAGAACGGCAAGACCGTCACGGCCCTACAGAACCGCCTGTAAGGAGCCGGGAAACCCTTGCGCTCCCGGAGGTAGGGACAGCCCCTACCTCCGGGAGGTACCCGCATGGGACATCCGCATATCGCGCTCATTGGCCGTGCCCGCTCCGGCAAGGACACCATTGCCGCCCGGCTGGTCAAGGCACACGCCTACACGCGCGTTGCCTTCGCCGACCCGCTCAAAGACATGTGCCTGAGCATTGACCCCATCGTTGCCTACGAACCGTCCGGCTACGGCCCCCTGCCGACCCGGCTGAGCGCCGTGGTGCAGCGCTACGGCTGGGAGCGCGCAAAGGACGCGTTCCCCGAAGTCCGGCGCACCCTCCAGCGCACAGGGCAGGCAGTACGCGACGGAGACGCCGGGCACTGGCTCAGTCTCGCTCTGGACAAGGTGGCCGTGGCCGACACGTGGCGCCTGCCCGTGGTCATCACCGATTGCCGATACCCGAACGAAGCGGAAGCGCTCAAAGCGCGCGGGTTCCGGCTGGCCAGAGTGCTGCGGCCCGACGCTGGCGAAGCGGTACCGGCACACGAGAGCGAGACTGCACTAGACGGCTATCCGGCCGACGTGACCATTGCCAACGTGGGCACGCTCGGCGAACTCAACTGCCTTGCTGACGCGCTGGCCTGACGTGGTGTCACTCGAATTTTTGAGCCCCCTATCTGCAACTGTGCAGGTAGGGGGCTTTTGTGCGTCCGGACCACCGACTCACGTGAGTCGGTGCCTTGCGCACACGCGCGCGCGTGTGCCATTGTTTGTTCCGCAAGGCCCCGCAGGAAGCGGAGCCAAGGGGAGGGGCAGGCAGTGAGCGGCTACACCGTCAAGTACAACCGGACCACGAACCACATCGACGGTGTATGTGTCCGCACGGATGGCGGCGGAGAAGAGCGTGGCGGCGTGGTTGGCTACTACGCGCAGAACGCCTGTGGCTCCATCACGCGGTACCGGCTCGCCGACGGCGCTTCGTTCGACTCCCTCACGGACGCGCTTGCTGCCGCTCGCATAGCCGGGGGCCGGAAGCTCTGCCGCACCTGCGAGAAGGCGGCGGAAGCCCAGATTGCCGCCGAGGCGCAGGTTGCGCAGGAAGAAGCCGAAGAGATGGAAGCGGGCACCGTTGCGGCGCCTGGGCGGACCAGTGAGAAGGAAGAAGGCACGGACATGGCCGAAAGCAAGACCGACGGTGTGCCGCTCAAGCTCAAGGACGTGCGGGGGGATATTCGTGTCGGCAGCGTCACGGGCAGTGGCGGGACCATACACGCCATCAAGGGAATGGGCGAAGACGGCCGGAACGTGGCCTACTGCCCGATGCGATCCAAAAACCCTCTTCGCTCCTGGGGCCCTGCAATCGAGCAGAACGGCGAGCTTGATCTGTGCGCCAAGTGCTCAAAGCTCGTGCCTATCGGCGCCGTGACCATCACTGAGGAAGAAGTAGAGATTCCTGGTCTCGGGCGTACGGCTACGCACTCCGTCTACACCCCCGTTGAAGACGACGAACCGGATGCTTCCGATGCGTCGGCTGTGCGTCGGCTCGCTGAGTCTGCGCAACTCGTTCCCAGCAACACCACCACCGAAGAGAAGGCAGAGAAGCCCATGGCAGCCCCGGCGAAGAAGGCGACCGCGAAGAAGACCGCCGCGAAGAAGACGGCCAGCAGTGACGGTCCGAAGGTGATGACGGAAGACGAGCAGAAGGCGGCTGCCGACGAAATCCGCGCTGACATCGAACGCCTTTCGTCCCTCTTGGCTGAGGGCAAGGACGACGCCGTCAAGGAACTCGCGGACGAGATCAAGGACAAGACCTTGGCCATTACGGGCTCCGGTGCGGCGGCCCTCAAGGCCACCCTTCGCGCTGAGGGGGGAAAGGTCCTCAAGGACGCTCAGGAGGCCAGGAAGAAGGCAGCCAAGAAGCCCAGCAAGGAAGTTGAGATCAAGGGGACTCAGGACTTCATGAAGGCTGAGGGCGTGCCTGATCGCATCAACGCGGCTGCCGAAAAGGTCAAGGAAGTTGCCGCCCAGAAGTTCGCCCGTGGCAAGGAGGTGGCGGAAGCCATCTTCGATATCCGCACGCACATCCTTGACAAAGACGACGACCCCGACCTGACCGCCCGCAGCGATCAGGCCAAGAAGGCGGCCTCCAAGGTTTACGACACGGTGCTTGCCGGTCTGCCGGAAGAGGGTACGGACGAAACGGCCGACATCGTCCGTGAGGCAATCGGGGACATCAAGAAGGATGTTCGCAACGCCATGACTGACGTGGTGGTCAGCTACGTTCGGGCACTCGATCAAGACACCCCCGAAACCCTTCAGGAGCGCAAGCGCTTCGCCAAGGCGCTTGAGGCGCACCCGGACCTCAAGCCGTCCGCAGCAATCTTCAAGCACTACGAGGACGCAGGCAAGGCTCTGCCGACTCAGACCCGCGCCGAAATCGCTAAGGCCAACCGCGAGAAGAAGGCACTTGAGCGCAAGAAGGTTGAAGATGCGGTCAAGGCTGGCGAACTCTCCGAGGAAGAGGCGGCCGAAGCGCTGAGCGAGGAGGGCGAGGAGAAGACCCCGAAGGAACTCCGCGCCGCGTACATCAAGCGCGTGACCAACTCTTGGAAGAAGCAGATCAAGGCGATCAAGGCCATTGAGGACGCCGAAGAGCAGGAAGAGGCATTGGATGAATTGACGGGCCTTATCTCGGATCTGCGTAAGGTGCTCAAGGCGGAGACCAAGAGCTGACGCCGACCGGCGTCACTGGGAAGCCCCCGACTCTCGCAAGAGGGGCCGGGGGTTTTCCGTTCGGACCACCGACTCACGTGAGTCGGTGCCTGAGAGGGGGGACATGGAAGAGCGTGCACGCAACGCCATTCCCGAGGGAATCGACTCGGACGAGTGGCGAAGGTGGCTCAGTGAGCCGTGTATGACGTGCAGTGCGGCACGTCATGCCAATGTGGCTAAGGGGCTACCGCTCCGCAAGGAGTTGCCGCCCGTTCGTTGGCGAGTGAGTACGGAAGTGGTGCGGCGAACCCTCTTCGGACTCAAGGTCGTGCCGGTGCCTGGACGTAAGCGAGAGATCTTCTCGTGTGACCAGCACCTGCCATTCTCGCTGGGTTACCCGACTTCGCGCGGACGGACGGCGAGAGTGAACCAATTGCGCAGCAGGGACGGCAAGCCCTTTGAGCACCCCAGCCCCTGAGTGCCCGCCTAAGCGCCTACTAGCCCCGTCTGACCCCTGTGGTCCGGCGGGGCTCTCTCATGCCCGCAGACGGCCGTACAGAGCCTCACAGGGGCAGGGAAACCGTTGCGCTCCCCCCTAGGTGACAACCCACCTAGACGAAGGGGGTACGCGTGGGACGCGTACGCACCATCCAGCGCGGCGGCAGCCGCTTCTACATCCACCCGGACCGGCCGGAGATCAAGGCGCCCGGCGTTACCTCCATCATCGGCATGGGCCCGAAACCCTTCCTGCCGTTCTGGTACGCCCGCATGACGGCCGAACTCGCCGTTGACTCCCTGCCGTTCGTGGCACAGATGGCGGAGCGGGACCGACAGGGGGCGGTCGATTACCTCAAGGGCGCCGCCCGCCGGTACACAAAGATCCGAGCCGACGTGGGCTCGGACGCGCACGATCTGTTCGAGCGCATGATCCGGGGTGAGCACGTCGGCGCTGTCCACCCCGACCTAGAGCCGTACCGCAGGCACTTCGCTGACTTCCTGGCAGCCGTGAACCCGGAGCTTGTCCGGGCGGAAGATGTGGCGTGGTCGGACGAGTACGAGTACGCCGGATCGTTTGACGCCGTACTGCGCGTGTGGCTGGACGAAGACGGCAAGCCGACCCCGGACCGGTCCGGCGCGCCGCATCTCCTCATCGCCGACTGGAAGACATCAAAAGCCACCTATCCGGATGTGGCTCTACAGATGAGCGCCTACGCCAACGCAGACCGAATCATCTCGCCGGACGGTACGAGCGAGCCCATGCCTGATTTCGACGGCGCGGCGGTGCTGCACATCACCCCTGATCAGTGGGCTTTCAAGCCCGTCGATATCAGCGCATACGTTTTCTCGTTCTTCCTTGCGCTCCGGCGCACTTTCACATGGGACCGCGAGACCTCCAAGACGGTCATTGGCCGCGCCATCGCGAAGAGCGCCACAGAGCTGGAGACCGGCACTCAGCGCCGCGCCAAGTAGCGGGAAACCCTCCCGCTCTAGGCCATTCAGAAGGGGCGGGCCGGAGACGGAAGGCAGTGAGTCACGTGACTCGCTGTCCGTTGACCCCTCCCGCTCGCCCCTCTCCAATACCCTCTACTTTCAGGAGAGTTGCGCGTATGGCGCTGCTGACCATCTTTGACACCGACCCCAACGCGAAGCCGAAGCCGAAGGCGACGTTCGCCGACGACACCGTTGGCCGTTTCCACTCCGGTTGCCAGAAGGACGGCCAGCCCGAAGCGCTGTCGGAGTGGCGCATCTCCACGGGTGACCCGGTGGTTGCGAAGGCGGTTGCCGAACTGTTCGGCGGCACGCCGATTGAGAACGATGAGAGCCCGTCGGAGAACTTCATTGACGTGTTCACTGACCGGGCTTCCGTGCCGGTCGTGCTGGACGGTCCGGAGTCCATCTACGCGGACATGAAGCTCTGGAACCGCAACAAGCTGGTTCACCACTGCGATGGCTCCGTGTTCCTGTCGCCGGATGAGCGCAAGGGCAAGCCGTGCAACTGCCCGGAGCTATTCGCGGAGCGCAAGGCGGCGGCGCGGGACTTCATGGGCCCGTCTCCGTCCATCACGGTCACGTTCCGGCTGGCCGACGACCCGGAGCTTGGGCGGTTCAAGTTCCAGACTTCCAGTTGGGTCATGGCGAGCGTGCTGCATGAGTACGAAAACGCCCTTTCCGCCATCGGCGGCCCGGCGCTCGCCAACTTGGCCCTAGAGCTTGTTGAGTTCACCATCAAGAAGGGCGCCAACAAGGGGCTGAACGTCTCCTACTACAAGCCCGTTGTGAAGGTGCTCAAGGCGTACAGCGACGCCATCGCGGATGAGCGGTAAGGCCCGTGGCAAAGCGCGATCAGAGCGCGCCGTACGACTGGGTGCAGGCACTCAAGGAAGCGGCCGACGACACCGTTGCGGCGCCCCTTTGGGAGTTCCCGCCGGAGGCGCGCAAGGCAGTCATTCACGAGAGACGGCGCCGTTTCGGCGTCGATGATGACGAGGGGTACGAGGTTGTCTAAGAGAGGCGTGGTCACCGACTACGCGGGGGAAGAGCTGTACCCCGGTGACCTGATCAACTACGCGGCCCGGCAGGGAAATCGGGTGCGCGTGTCCGACGCCATCGTGCAGAAGGTCACGGCCGTACTTGAGGGCGGCAGGCTCCGGCCCATGCTCAAGGTGCAGCCGACCGGCACAGAGAGCGGGTTCACCAAGCGCCGCACCATGCGCGCCGAGTGGATCAGCGCAGAACACGCGCGGCTGATCATGGCCGACGCAGCCAACTGCGACTAGCAAGACCAACAGGGCCGGACAGATCCAACACGGACTGTCCGGCCCTTTTGCGTACCGAAAAGGGGAGGCATGGAAAGACGAGTGACAGCCGAACGAGCCCCCGCACTCGGGGACTTGAGGCAGGCAGGGGAGCGGGACACGGTTTGGCTTGAGCCGGGCGTGTGGAACCGGCACGACTGGGGCCGGTACGCATCTGTGATCGCTGACGTGGTGGTGCGCGGGGCTGACGTGAGGTGGTCGCGGTGATGCCAAGCGAGCCGTTCGCGGTCGCGCTGGTGTGCTCGGTGATGGGCTCCGCGCTGGGGGCCGTCGTCTTGCTCCTGGTGCTCGTTGTGTGGTGGTGCCGACGTGGCTAACCCCAATAAAGCCAAAGGCACTCAGTGGGAGTCGGACGTACGCGACTACCTCAACAGGGAGTTGGGACAGGTGGACGAGTACGGCAAGCTACTCGACCCGTTCGACGCGCTCAACGTCCGGCGCCCAGCGCAAGAGGGGGCGGCCGACGTAGGCGACGTGCACGCGGTCCCGTTCGTGCTGGAGTGCAAGAACGTCAAGCGGGCCAGCGTGCCAACGTACCTGCGGCAAGCGGAGGTTGAGGCGCGTCACGCGGGGTTCCCGTACGGCGTTGCCGTAGTCAAGGTGCCACGGGCCAACGTCCGGCGCGGGCGGGTGCATTTCAGCGTCCGTACGTGGACGCGGGTGCGTCTTGCGCTGGGCGTGCCGACGCGAGTGTTTGCGGAACGGTACGGGTTCACGGCCTCACTTCGGGGGCTGAACACCGGCCGCTGGTACGTGAGCACCGACCTTGAGGGGTTCCGGCTGCTGCTGGCCGACGTGCGCGCCCGTCGTCACACACAGTGAATTCCGCGGCCATGCCGGCATGGGGTACCAGGGGTGAAAACGGACATCTAGACCCCCGCGGTTTCTACGCTCCGTAACGGTCGCGGGTGGGGGAAACCCTTGCGCTCCCCGGGTGTGCGACAAGAGGGAGCGCACACATGCAGTTCATTGACGTACTCGCCCGGTTCGCAGACGTGACCGAAGAAGCCGACGGGGGATACCTGGCAGCGTGCCCGGCACACGCGGACTCTCGTCCGTCTCTGCGCGTCTGGCGCGGAGACGACAACAAGGTTCGGCTCACGTGCCGGGCAGGCTGCCCGACTGAGGCCGTGGTCCAGGCGGCGGGGCTCACCTGGGCGGACCTGTTCAACTCCACCGGCCCCGGCGCCACTGTGCCGCGTGAACGCCCGGCGCCGGTAGGAGCTGGGCCGACTGCCGCACTCGCGCGCTACGTTGACGAGACGGCGGCACGGCTCTTCGACTACGAGCGCCTGCACGCGAGTACAGCACGGACGTACCTCTCGGACCGCTTCGGTCTGGACGAAGACGGCGCGGCTGATCTCCGGATCGGCGTGGACGGCGGGGACTACCCGACAGAAGAGTTCCCGTACCGCTCACGGGCGTTCACGCGCTTTCCCCGCGTGACTGTCCCTCTGCTGGGGTTCGACGGCACCCCCCGGGGCTTGCAAGGCCGGGACCTCACCGGCCAGTGCCCGGGACGGTGGGTCTCGCTGCGCAACCCAGAAGGGCAGCGATGGGCCCCGTACGGTGTTCTGAGGGGGCAGGGGGGCTACGGGGTCACCATCGTGTCTGAGGGGCCCGGAGACGGCCTCACAGCCGTTGCCGTGGGCTATGACGCTGTAGTCATCCGGGGGGCGTCCCTTGCCAGTAGCCCGGATCTGCTGGCCGAACTCGCGGCGGGGGTCAAGGGCACTCAGGTGATCGCCGCTGGTGACAACGACCCGGCGGGACAGCGCTTCAACCGTGCGCTTGCCGAAGGGCTCGCCCCGTTCGGTATCGAGGTGTACGCGCTGCCCATCCCCAATGCCGGGGATGACCTCACGGACTGGCGCGGGCGCGACCCGGGCGGGTTCCCCTTTGCGCTGCACCACGCCATCAAGTCGGCGCGGCCGGTGGCCAGTTCGGAAGAGGCTGAAGCGGACGCTGTGTCGGCGGAGCTGACCAACCGGACCGGCTCCGGCGTGGTCACCCGCGACGAAGGCAGCGAAGCGGCCCGCATCCTGGCCGGGTTCATCAACCGCTACGGCGAGTCAGACGCCATGAATGCCCATGCCCTCGTCGCGTGGACGGACGGCAGCATTCGCTACGCCCCCGGGCTGGGCTACTACGTGTGGACCGGCCAGATATGGGAGCGGTCCGAGGTGCGCGTACGGCAGGAGATCCACCGTATGGGCGCCGCCCTGGTGCTCGCCGGGGAGACGCAGAAGGCGCGGGGGTACACGATGACCACGCGCATTGACGCGCTGATGACGGAGCTTCGCAGCGTGCCGACTGTGCACGTGGATGCGGCGGAGTTCGACAACCGGCCGCACTTGCTGAGCTTCAAGAACGGGACCGTGGACCTTCGGTACGGGAAGCTGCGGCCTCACGACAAGCGGGACATGATCACGTATCGGCTGGACGTGAACTACAACCCCCGTGCCGAGTGCGCCCGTTGGACACAGTTCCTTTCGGAGATATTCCCTCACGACCCGGAGTTGCCCGCGTACTTCCAGCGCCTCATTGGCTACGGCATCACCGGCAGCAATGCCGAACAGTGCTTTTGTGTGCTGCACGGCAAGGGGGCCAACGGCAAGTCCGTGGCGACAGACACCCTCACAGCCGTCTTCCGGCCCATCACACGCACCACGCCGTTTGCCACATTCGAAGAGAAGCCGTCCGGCGGAATCCCCAACGACCTTGCAGCGCTGAGGGGTTCGCGTCTGGTCATGGCGTCCGAAGGCGAGTCCGGCAAGCCCATGTCTGAGGGCGTGCTCAAGCGCGTCACGGGCAAGGACGAAGTGGCCGCAAGGTTTTTGAGGCAGGAGTTTTTCACCTTCAAGCCCACGTTTCTCCTGCTGCTGGCGACCAATCACAAGCCGAGGTTCCGTGGCCAGGATGAGGGGCTTTGGCGCCGCGTGAAGATGATCCCGTTCCGGCGCTGGTTCGCCCCTCACGAGCGGGATTACGGGCTGGACAACAAGCTCATGCAGGAAGCCGAAGGCATCGTGGCATGGGCCGTACGGGGGGCTGTCGAGTGGTACCGCGACGGGCTCAAGGACCCGGCATCCATTGTTGCGGCGAGCAAGGACTACCGGGCCACGTCCGATGCGCTGGCCGGGTTCTTCCCCGGCGTTCTTGAGGCGTGCGACGACTCCCAGGAGATGCACGGGACCGACGCGTTCAACGCGTATCTGGACTGGTGCGAGGCGGAAAACCTGCCGCTCAAGGAGCGATGGACCCGACGCGCCTTCTATGACGCGATGGAAGAGCGCGGAGTGACGCGCAGAAAGACCATGAAGGGTATTGCCCTTGTCGGCGTGCGTGAGCCTGTAGCCGGACAGGGTGGCGCGCCGGACATCTTCGCCAAGTAACCGCAACCAAACACCAGTTGACCCCACTGCGTCACGTGATGCAGTGGGGTCACTTCATGGGGGCACTCATGCTTACCTATCGACACCCGGTTGCCGGTGAAACGGTGCGTGTGCACGTCCCGGCAACCCCCGAAGAGCTAGACGCATTCCTTGGCTGGGCATGGCAGGCGAACGAACGGGGCCCGATCGCGCTGGACACGGAGACCAGCGGCCTTGACGTGTTCAGTGACCGATACCGCCTGCGGACTGTCCAGTTCGGCGACGCGCACGACGCGTGGGTTATCCACTGGGAGCGCGGCGGCCACTTCCGGCGTGCCGCCCTTGAGGCGCTGACGAAAGCGCGTCGGTTCCAGATCCACAACGCCCCTTTCGATTGGCTGGTCTTGGACCGGCACGCGGGCGTACTGCTGGAAGATCTTGCGCCCCGCACGCGGGACACCCGAGTCATGGCGGCGCTCATTGACCCCCGTCAACCGCAAGAGGGCGGCATAGGCACGGGCCTAAAGCCCTTGTCTGCGTACTACGTGGACCGGTCGGCCCCCGACACCCAAGGGGACCTGACGGCCGTTTTCCGTGAACTGGGGCTCACGAAGGCGAACGGGTTCGCGCGAATCCCGCTAGACCACCCCGTGTACAACCTCTATGCCGGTCTGGACGTGATCCTCTTGGCCCGGCTGGCACCCTACCTATCGGCGGAGCTTGCGCGGCTGGGCGTGCGGGAACGGCTTGTTGAGTACGAGCACCAGGTAGCCCGGATCTGCGCCCACATGCAGCGCCGGGGGCTCCTGCTGGATGAGGTGTACACGCGCGGACTGCATTCGGTGCTCGGCGACGAAGCGGAAGCGTACGCGGAGATAGCCGAGCGGTACGGCGTCGATTCCGTCAACTCCACACGCCAGATTGCCGACGCGCTGACCGGCATGGGGGAGCGGCTGACGGAGCAAACGGCCAGCGGCGCCATCAAGGTGGACAAAGCCGTCTTGCTCGCGCTCGCCGACATGGATCTGTCGTGGAAGCGACTGGGCACCCGCACACCCAACCCGCTTGCGGAAGCGGTACTCCGCAGCAAGCGCGCGGGCAAGTGGCGCACCACGTACGCCCAGACGTTCCTACAGGAAGCCGACGCGTCCGGCCGTGTGCACCCGGGCATCAACTCTCTGGCTGCCCGCACGGGCCGTATGGGCGTCACTCGCCCGGCACTTCAGACACTGCCGTCGTCAGATCAGATGATCCGGCGCTGTCTGCTCGCCGACGAAGGCCACGTCATGGTCAGCACGGATTTTCAGGCCGTGGAAATGCGGGTGCTTGCAGCGCTGGCCGACGTGCGCCGGATGCGGGAAGGGTTCCAGTCCGGCGGCGCCGAGTTCGACATTCACATGTACACGGCCCGGCTCATCAAGGGAGAGGAGGCAACCGACAAGGACCGGAAGCTGTTCAAGGGAGCGGGTTTCGGCAAGGTCTACGGCGGGGGAGTCGCCACGCTGGCCCGGCAGACCGGTGCCACTGAGGATGAGATCCGGCGGGCCGTCAATGCCTACGATGCCGCATTCCCGGAGATCCGCCGTGCGTCGGCCCGCTGGCAGCGTGAGGCACGAGCTACCGGCATGGTCACTGTGTCAGCCACCGGCAGGCGGATGCCGCTGGATCGGGATCGTACGTACGCGGTCGTGAACTACCAATGCCAGTCAGCGGCGCGGGACTTGCTTGGCCAAGCCCTGATTAACGCCGAGGCGGCGGGGCTCCTTGACGCGATGCGTCTGCCGATCCATGACGAAATTCTCGCGTCGGTCCCTGCCGCAGAAGCGGCCGACTATGCGCGGGAGTTCGAGCGCGCCATGACGTTCGACCTGTACGGCGTGCCCATCGTCAGCAAAGCCGACATCGGCGGCCGGTCGTGGGGGGCGCTGTACGGGGCGGACTACTAGGCACCGACTCACGTGAGTCGGTGGCCCGTCACCTGCCCGTTACCTTCCTACGCCTTGCGGAGTAGAGGGAAGGGAGGTGGCTAACCCTCGCGGATGATGGCCGGTTGCGGCTCCGCACCACTCCACAACCATCCCAAAAGACAAGCGGTCAAGGCTCGTGTCAAGCACGCCATGACTGTCCGTTTTGCTGCCTAACTTCGTCGTCAACGCCACGACGAAGGCAATGCGCAAGCCCCGTCCGAAGCGTCCCGGACGGGGCTTTGCCATGCCCCTGCATGTCCTGACGCACGGCCCCACTTCGGGCCCATCGGTTTTGCGCGCGCTCTGCCCCCGTCCGGGGAAACCCTTGCGCTCCCCAGCGGAGTGCAACGACCCCGGACCACGCGGAGCACTCCCAATGATCGACCTTTCCGAAGCTCAGATTGCCGCTGCCCAGAACCATGACCTTGAGGCCGTAACGGCAGTCGTGAGCGCCACGGAAGAACGCGTCAAGCAACTTGCGTGGCGCTACGCCACCGGGTCCGGACGCACGGACCAAGATCTTGCCGAAGACCTCGCCCAGACCGGCCGGATAGCCGTCTGGGAGTGCCTGGCCCGGTTCAAGGGGGCGACGGTGGCGGAGTTCTTCACCTTTGTTGACCGCACCCTCAAGGGAGTCATGAGCGACACACGCAAGGAGCAGACCCGGCAAGGCGTTTCCCGCGCCGTAGCAGCGGACTTCGAGCGCGCGTTGTCACTGGCGGACGGCGACCCGTATGAAGCCGAATACCTGGCCACCACCAAGGAAGCCATGGGGGATCGGCGCATGAGTGAGGAAATGGCCTACGCCGCTCGCCTGAGCTACCAGGGATCGGAGTACCTTGACGCGCCGATCAAGGGAAGCGACAGCAGCAACCCCGGCGAGTACATGACCCTGGCTGACACGCTGGCCGAACAGGTCGGCGTTCCGGACGACTTGCTTGAGCCGTCCGACTTCGCGCGGGCGCGCAGCAAGCAGACCACCGAGAAGGTTCACGACACGCTCACCCGCATGGGTGACCAGCAGCGCACCGTACTTATGGCGCTCACCGGAATATCGCCGGTCGGCTACTACGGCACCGAATACGACGATGACCTGTCCGCCGACTACGGGATACCGCGCCACCGGATCAAGGTGATTCGCAGCAAGGGCAAGACCCGGTTCGCCGAACTCTGGGCAACCGCCGCATAGCACCGACCGCCCATCATCAGGAGCAGAAGAATGCTGAACGTAAGCCGAGAGACGAAGGCCACCCTTTCCGCGAAGAACGGCGGGCGAGTGCTCGCATGGCACAACGACAAGGAGCGCGGAATGCTGAGCATTGCGGTGCCGGGGGACCGGGCCAAGCTGACCCCGGCAGAAGCGCGCAACCTGGCGACATGGCTTATCGATGCCGCTTACGCCCTAGAGAAGCCCGACGGTTCGCCGCTCCGCACGGCGATGCGCCCGCCCTCACGCTGGTAGTACTTCCCAACGGGCACCGCCCGCCTTTTGGATGAGCCCTCGCCATTTCCGGCGGGGGCTTTTCTCTTTGGGGATTTACGTGCTTACCGCAACTAATAAGGCAGATCGGCATATACCCGGACGCCGACGCATGATCATGCGGAAAGGTTGTACGAAAGGGCGAGTGATGTACAACCAGTCAAAATCAATTCCGTTTCGGCCACTGTGTGTAGCAGGATGGATTCCCTGTTTTAGTACGAACAGGCGTTCGACGTTCTACATGGTGAGGGTATGGCTACACAGAGTGCGGGGATTGTGCGGGTGACTGTTTGGGTGCCTGAGCTGGGGGATAACCGGCTCGACTGGCAGCCATGCGCCACCCTGCCATCGCCGCTGGGGGAGGAACGCATCACAGGGTGTGACGACATTGGGGCCATCTTGAGAGCACAAGGCCCCTTGGTGGCCCGACTGCTGCGGCCGGGGCGGCACGACGGTTTCCGGCTCCTGGTCAGAACGCTGGCGCGCGCCGAGCTGGTCGGCGGAGCCGAGTGGTACATGAGCCCGGAGACCGGGGCGTATCTCCGATGCCCGGGAACCGACTGGTCCGCGTGCGACTACGGCCAGCACGACCACCACCTAGGAGACGGGCCGACCCTCGGCAACGTCGTCACGCTGGCTGCGTAACGGCCGCTCAGCACAGCCACGCAAGGGGGACGCATGACCAATCACCAAACCGCCCGCAAAGGCGCTTCCATGGCGCTCTGCGGCCTTCTCCTGGCGCTCGCCCTGGTCGGCCCCGTCGGGCAGGCTCAGGCAGTCACAGGCGCCAGTACAGCCCCACCTGCGTGCCATGTGTCCGACGGGTCGGCACCGGCCACTGAGGGGGCACGTACGGCCGGTGCCGGTGACCGACTGTCCGATCGGCTCGGAGCCCAGGTCCGAGCCCTCATGCCG
The DNA here is from genome assembly GCF_055577005.1 of Streptomyces sp. NPDC033221. Taxonomy (NCBI): domain Bacteria; kingdom Bacillati; phylum Actinomycetota; class Actinomycetes; order Kitasatosporales; family Streptomycetaceae; genus Streptomyces; species Streptomyces sp. NPDC033221. Next base: position 153,769 of record NZ_JBVIQN010000008.1, read on the forward strand.
GACCTGTTCGAACTGGCGGAACGTCTACCAGCGTGGATGCGCCCATGATCACGGTGCGTGAAGCCGCGGCGCCCGTGATGTCCGTTTCGCGCCTATGGTCCCATGCCGGCTCGGGGTCGGAAATCTACGCAGCGTAACGAAAGGCCCCGCCGCTCCGTGAGGGAGTGGCGGGGCCGTGCGGCCGGTCGGCGGAGGTGTCAGACAGTCGCCTGCCGGGCGAACTCGACCAACCCGGCGAAGGCGGCGGGGGACAGAGACAGGTGCGGGCCGTTCGGGTCCTTGCTGTCACGGACGGGAACCACGGCCTGGGCGGCGGCGAGGTTCGTGGCGACCTCCACGCACTGGCCGCCGTTACCGCTGTACGAAGACTTGAACCAACGGGGGTATTCGGTGGTCACTGGAAACCCTTTCGAAGCTCTTCAATCATGGCCACGGACGCCGCTTGGGAGAGCGCTTCGGCCTGAAGCTGATGGTATGCCTTCAGTATGAGCGTGACAGCCGCGTTGTCCCGCTCCAAGTGCCCCCGCTGCGTTGACTCTGCGTACGACATGACTGAGCGGTCCGCCATGGTCAACACAGTTACAGGGAGGCTGAACGGCCTTCGGGCGCCCATGGTGAAGGGGGCAACTTGGAACACTGTGTTCGGCATCTCCGCGAACTTCAGCAGGCGATCTAACTGGTCCTGCATGACCGCTGGGTCACCCATCGGCCGCCGAACACAGCTTTCGTCAAGGACGGCATGAATCACAGGTGATGGGGTGCGGGTTACGGCTTCCTGCCTACGGGACACCAGCGCTACCCGTTCTCGGGCTTGATCGGGCGTGATCGACTCCCGCCGGACCGCATCGGCCTCTAGCGTCGCAGCGTACTCCGACGTTTGAAGCAATCCCGGAATGACGCCGACCTCGTACAGGCGGACCTCAACTGCCCGTCCCTCATGGGTGACGTACTCCGTGAACCCCTCCAACAGGCTGCCCCGTGCTAGCTCTCGGCTCTCGCGCTCGAACGTGGCCATGGTGCCGACGAGGCCAAGCGCCCTGTCTGCACTACGCGCGAACGGGATAGTTGGAGGTTTGCGACCAGTTTCGACCGACGAAATGTGCACGCTTGAGTACTCCATGTGCGCGCCTAGCTCCTCCTGCGTCCAACCGCGCGCCTCACGCAACCTGCGTAGTCGTGCTCCGAAGGCGGCTTGAGGGCTGTGGTCGGGCGTCAACTCTTTCCGGTTCAGGGCCAGTCACCGACCTTTCATGCCAATCCGAAAAGTTGAATGGGTGCTGACTCTAGGCCCATCCTGGCCCCTCCGGTAGTGACTCGACCACGGAGAGGAGTGATCTTGTCCAAGGACCACCACCCCGTGCCCAACGCGGACGCTGCTCCTCGGGTGTTCCCCGCCTGCCGTGTATGCCGTGCGGCCGGAAGGATTCGGATCATGGCCCAACGTGACGGCCGCGCGCTCGCCGTGGCCGATGCGAACCGGATCATTCGCGACCACCCGCACCGGAGCGACACGTGACCTGGCGGCCGGAGCTGCCGGAGCTGGACGGCGTCCTAGTCCGGCCGTACATCCGCGCTGCCGAACGCCCGAAGACGCTGGAAGACGCCTACCGGCTCACGGTGCCTGTCGAGGGACTGGCCGGTATGCGCGTCTACCGACGCGCCCCCAGGAACGGTGACCACAGTGACCAAACCCAACCCCACCCCCACCCCCAGCCGGGACAACCTCTCCCGACTCATGCGCTCGCGCGGACGTTCCGGCGTACTGCGGATGCGCACCAGTGGCGGCAGTGACGCCGCCCTCAACCTCCCCCGGACCGAAGGCAAGCCCATGACGACCCCCGCCCCCGTGCCCACGCGCAACGAGATCCAAATCACCGGCATCCGGAAACACGTCGCCGAATGCGTCACCGAGATCGACGGTGAGCCGTGCGGTGGCCGCTCGAATGTCTGGGACACCGGGGCGCCTTTGGACGTGTGGATTCGCGCCCACGCGGACGAATACGGCCACAAGAAGTATGTGAAGCGCACGGAAGAGCCGATCAACGTCTTCACCCGGCCCGCCAAGCAGGCTGGGGGGGCCGGGTGAGCGACAAGGCGCGCGCTGTCGTCGGAGCGGCCGTAGTGACGCTGGGAATTTTCCTGACCGCAATGGGGGTCGTGGCGGTCGCTCTGTCCGTCTACTACTACCCCCTGTAGGCCCCCGTCCCCTGCCTCAAGGGTCCATGTCTCCCCCGAGCATGGCGGCAGGGGGCGGGCTCCAGTCCCCTCTTGTGGCCCACCGAAACGGCGGACCTACTCCGCAAGCGGGCGGGGGCGCTGGTGCTGGGACGGGAACTCACACCAGCGCCCCCACCTCTCAAACGCCCGTCCGGTCGCTCTCACTGTTGACAGACGGCCAGCGGCCGGACGGGTCCTCAACCGAATGGATTCCACCCGACTCCCCAACACCCAGCCGAGCGCGGGTGCATCCTCATCCCATGGGACGGATTGGCCAATGCCGGAAGTGCAGCAGCAATGCGGAGAGTGCGAGGGGAAGGGGTACAAACTCGTTGAACGTGCCCACAACATGCAAGACAGTGAGGGTCAGCCGGAGTACGAGGAACAGCAGTGCGGCACATGTAACGGAACAGGGTGGATCAGTGGCGGCACCCGATGAATGATCACGTTTGCCCCGGTCCGCATCTTCTGTGCAAGGGGTGCAGCGGCGCCAAGTACACGCCCAAGCCAACACTGTACGTGTCGGGCAGTGGAGAAGTCGGAGAGATGTACGCGCCCCACGGGTGCCAGCCATGCCAAGGGCGCGGCTTCTTCTGCCAGAGTGACCCCCCTTGTCAAGGTGAGCACCACGCGGAGACGCCGTTCCGGCGCCCGGATGAACTACCCCCCGTGTAGATCAATGACCGGCCCCGTCCGCGCACTAGTCCCCCTGGTGCCGGGCGGGTCGCAGCATGTCTGAGAGGAGCGCAGACGATGGCAGAAACACTGACACCGCAGCATGAGCGCACCCCCATCGATCCGGTGATGGGGCCCCAATGTCCCGCCTGCGGGAGCGACAACACAGCTATCGTGGCCGACAGCAGCACAGGTGGGCTGACCAAGCTGCGGTGCTACACCTGCGGTACCGACTCCGACGCCTGATCAACGGTGGTGATGGCAATGGCAGTAGAAGGCTTGTGCGGATGCGGACAGAACATCCGTCCTCGCGGTGAAAACGGGGAACGTCTGCCGTTGTGCTCTCCCTGCGAGTTCAGGAACGCCTGTGTCTGCGAAAAGCGCGTCCGCGACCGTGACGCAGACGGCAGGCTGTTGCCACTGTGCTCCGTCTGCCAGGCCAGACACGACATGCTGGAAGCACAGAGTGCTATGGAGACGGAAGAAGCCGTAGAGCGGGACAAGCCGTGCGTACGCTGCAAGGGGTACGGCTTTGTGGTCACCAAGAAACCGCTCAACGTTGGGGGTGGGTACATGCAGAGTTCTGGCCCATGCCTGCGGTGCGAGGGAAGCAAGATCGAGCCGACAGACAAGCCTCTTACGTTGGATGACATAGCGGTACCCGTGGTTGACACGTAAACGCTCCGCAATCGGCCCCGCCCGCGCACTAGTCCCCCTGGTGCCGGACGGGGCCTTTCGCTGTCCGGATGCGTTGTCAGTGGTCATCCGTAGCGTTGTGACCATGAACGCAACGGAAAACGAAGTTCGGGCGCTGTGTCACACGACGGCCACCGAGGTACGAAATCTGATCATGGGAGTTGCGTGGCGAGCGGCAGACAGGGGAGCCGACGAAGACGACGTTGCCGCATGGCGGGCCCGTGGGCTGGCCTTATTGGATCAATGGCCGGACAGTCGGCGGCAGGCAGCGGAGCACCTTGTGGCCGGTCGTAGGCGGTTCCTGGGGAAGTAGCGTGAAGCCATGAAGGCAATCACGATCACCGAACCGGGCGGGCCGGAAGTCCTCAAATGGACCAACGTTCCTGACCCCACACCGGCGCCCGGCGAAATCCTTATCGACGTGACGGCGACGGCCGTGAACCGTGCTGATCTTCTCCAGCGGCAGGGGCACTACGACCCACCCCCAGGAGCGAGCCCGTACCCCGGTCTGGAGTGCTCCGGCCACGTGGTGGAGCTGGGGGAGGGAGTACGGGGCTGGGAAGTCGGCCAGCCAGTGTGCGCACTCCTGTCAGGCGGCGGCTACGCCGAGAAGGTGACGGCCCCGGCCGGGCAGGTGCTACCAGTGCCGAAGGGGGTCTCTGTGGCCGACGCTGCCGCCCTCCCAGAAGCAACGGCAACCGTCTGGTCTAACATCTTCATGGGTGGGGGTACCGCCACAAGCTCCAACGTCTTCATGATCGCCCACCTGCGCCCCGGCGAGACGCTGCTGGTGCACGGCGGCTCCAGCGGCATCGGCACGATGGCGATCCAGCTGGCCAAGGCCGTCGGCGCCCGGGTCGCGGTCACCGCGGGCGGCGCCGACAAGCTGGCCCGCTGCGCCGAACTGGGCGCCGACATCCTCATCAACTACCGGGACCAGGACTTCGTCGAGGAGGTGCGCAAGGCCACCGACGGCAAGGGCGCGGACGTCATCCTGGACATCATGGGCGCCAAGTACCTCGACCCGAACGTCAAGGCGCTGGCCACCAACGGGCGGCTCGCCATCATCGGCCTCCAGGGCGGCGCGAAGGGCGAGTTGAACCTCGGCGCGCTGCTCACCAAGCGCGGCGCCGTCACCGCCACCTCGCTGCGCGGCCGCCCGCTGGCCGAGAAGGCGGCGATCGTCGCGGCGGTACGGGAACACGTCTGGCCGCTGATCGAGAACGGCCGGGTCCGGCCGATCGTGGACCGTACGCTGCCGATCACGGAGGCCGCCGAGGCGCACCGGGTCGTGGACGCGAGCGGCCATGTGGGCAAGGTCGTCCTGACGGTCTGAACCGGGCGGCCGTCCGTAAGGCGCGACGCGGTGGTGCCCCCGCCAGGCATCACCGCGTCACCCCCGCCCCCGCGTAGCCCCTGCCGCCTCCTCCACCACCCCCTGACCACACGCCCGAGATGCCGCTGCTAACCCTCCGTGCAACGCTGAGGAGATCAGGCGACGACTCCGCAGGCCCGGGAGGTCATGGGCGTGACTTCGGAACGCGTGACCCCGGAACCGGAGGCCGCCATGTCGGGGGAGCGCCGGCGTCGTCCGCGTCGCTTCCGCCGGTTCCGCCTCCGGCCCGGGCTCCTGCTCGCGGGCGCAGTGCTCTTTCCCCTCGTGACAGCGTCAGCAGCCACGGCAGTGACTACGGCGGCAACCCCGGCAGTATCCAAGGCAGCAACCCCGGCAGCAGCCAGAGCCGCGAAAGCCGGAAGCCCCGACACCGGCCCCGCCCCCGTGCCGGGCCCGGGCGCGAACCCGAACGCCCCGGCCTCCACCCGCACCCCCACACCCGGCCACACCCGCAACGACCCCCAAGCCCCCGCCGACCACGACCCCCTGGCCGCCCAATCCCCCCGCCCCAACCCCCTCATCCCCCTCCTCCCCGCCCCCCTCGGTCCCCTGCTCGGTTCCGACCCGGATTCCGTCCGCCCCGCCCACCCGTCGGAACCGCACCCCTCGGTACCGGACGCCCCGTCGCCCGGCGCGGGTGCCCCGGACGGTCACGCCTCCCGCTCCCCGTCCCCCACAGCCGACTCCGTACGCCCTGGGCCGGCCTCTCCCGCCCCCTCGGCCTCCCGCCGGGGTGATCTGGCCGGGCGCCTTGCCCACCGCCCCTACGTGCCGCTGCCGCCCCTCCAGGCCCCCGCCCCGTCGGCGTCCGCCGCCCGGTCGCACGGCCCCTCCCGCTACGCGCCCGGTGCGGTGCCCGGCGCCGCCTCCGCCGTGTCGCCGGCCCCGTACGCCGACGCCGACCCGGGCAGCGGCGTCCACCGGGTCCTCCCGCTGGGCGCGGGCATGGCCCTGACCGGCCTCGGACTCGCCTTCATCGCCCTGCGTCTGAGGCGGTCGTGAGCGGAGTCCCGACCTCACCCCAAAGCTCGTCCGCATCCGGAGGTTGGATCACCTTTCTCCCAGGGCACAACCGTTCCTAGTCAGCTGTACGAGAGAATGGCGGCATGGATATGCCGATGAACGAACGGTCGCAGGAGAGCCCGCACGTCCTGGTTGTCGGCCCGGACGGAATGGCTCTCGGCAGTGCCGGCTCCGGTGGCGGGGACGGCGACGACGAGTCCCGCGAGGTTCCCGTGACGGACATGGTCGAACAGCCCGCGAAGGTCATGCGCATCGGCAGCATGATCAAGCAGCTTCTCGAAGAGGTGAAGGCGGCTCCGCTGGACGAGGCGAGCCGGGTGCGCCTCAAGGAGATCCACTCCAGCTCGGTCAAGGAGCTGGAGGACGGCCTGGCGCCCGAGCTGGTCGAGGAGCTGGAGCGGCTGTCGCTGCCGTTCACCGACGACTCGGTGCCCACGGACGCGGAACTGCGGATCGCGCAGGCCCAGTTGGTCGGCTGGCTGGAAGGGCTGTTCCACGGCATTCAGACCGCGCTGTTCGCCCAGCAGATGGCGGCCCGCGCGCAGTTGGAGCAGATGCGCCGCGCGCTGCCGCCCGGTGCGGTGTCGGCCGAGGACCTCGAACAGTCGCAGCCCGGCCAGGGCGGCGGCGCCCGCTCCGGCCCGTACCTCTGACCCGCGAAGCGCCCCGGAACTCCCAGAAACCCCAGAACCCCAGCAGCCAAAGGAAGAGGGCCCGCCGCGCACCCCGCGCGCCGGGCCCCTCCTATATCGTCCGAACTACACCCGGGCCCTAGGAATTACGCAATTACGCCCAATCCTACGAACCGCACCCAGCACCCAGTCCTAAGAACTACGCCCCGTCGACACGGTCAGGTGAATCTTCTCGCTGCCCTTCGGGTCCCACAGGGAGATCGGCGACTGGCTGACGACGGTGTTCTTGCCGTAGATGGAGCTGTTGCGCTCGGAGATCTCGTACGACCAGCCGGCCGCGTCCATGCACTGCTTCACCGAGTCCAGGTTCTTGCCGTAGAAGGACGGCAGGAAGATCTTGCCCTTCTGGGCGTAGCTCTTGGCCGGGTCGGTGCAGCGGGTGGTGGCGATGGTGGCGGTGCGGTCCTCGCCCTTGACCGAGGGGGTCGGTGACGGCGAGTAGGTGTACGGGCCGGAGCGGCGCGTGTGGGTGTTGTCGCTGCCGCCGCTCAGGCCGATGCCGATGGCGATCGCGGTGACCACGACCACGCCGACGATGACGGAGATGACGACCACCGGGGTGTTGCCGCGGCCGCCGGAGCGGTTGCCGCCGGGGCCCGGGCCGACGGGCGCGGGCGTGGGTGCGGGGGTGGGCGGGCCCGCGTACGGCGGCGGGGTCTGGAAGCTGTTGTTGTACGGGGCCGGGGCCGGGCCCTGGTTCGGGATCGGCGACGGCGGCTGGTAGGCGTTGACCGGCGGCGGTGTGGCCGGCGCCGTGGGCCCGAAGCCCGGGCCGCCGGTCGCCGCCGGGCCGGGGCCCATCTGCGGCCCGGCCTGGGGCGCGTGCTGCGTCGGCTGGTACGGCGTCTGGACGTTCGGCGGTGCCGGGGTATGCGGTCCCGCGGTGTTCGCGGACGCGGCCGGGAAGACCGCGGAGGACACCGAGGAGCCGCTGGTGCGGGCGCGCGGGCCCTCGCTGATGATCAGCGGGGTGGCGCCGGACTGGCCCGATCCGGCGACGCGCAGGCACTCGTCCCGCATCGCCTCTGCGGTCGGGAACCGCTCGTTGGGGTTCTTCTTCAGCGCGCGGGCGACCAGCGCGTCCACGGCGGGCGGCAGCGACCGGTTGATGCCGGAGGGGACCGGCGGCTCCTCCTGGACGTGCGCGTACGCGATGGCCAGCGGCGAGTCCGCGTCGAAGGGCAGCTGTCCGGTCAGCAGCTCGAAGAGCATGATGCCGACGGAGTACAGGTCGGAGCGGGCGTCCACGCCGCGGCCCAGCGCCTGCTCGGGGGAGAGGTACTGCGGGGTGCCGACGACCATGCCGGTCTGCGTCATGGAGGTGACGCCGGACTGCATGGCGCGGGCGATGCCGAAGTCCATGACCTTGACGACGCCGCGCTTGTTCAGCATGACGTTGCCGGGCTTGATGTCCCGGTGGACCAGGCCCATCTCGTGGCTGACCTCCAGGGCGGCCAGCACATCGGCAGTGATCTTCAGCGCTTTCTCGGTGGGCATCGCGCCGTGCCGGGCGATGTCGCCGTCCAGGTCCGAGCGGAGCGGCTGGCCCGCCACGTACTCCATGACGATGTACGGCACCATGCCGCCGTCCAGCTCGTCCTCGCCGGAGTCGAACACCGAGACGATGTTCGTGTGCGTGAGTTTGGCCACGGACTGGGCCTCGCGCCGGAAGCGTTCGCGGAACGCCTGCTCGCGGCCCAGCTCGGTGTGCAGCGTCTTGATCGCGACCTCGCGGTCCAGGACGCTGTCGTACGCGAGGTGCACGGAGGCCATGCCGCCGGCGCCCAGAAGATCACGAAGCTGGTAGCGTCCACCGCCGACCGAACGGCCCTCGTACCGGTCCTGAGCGCCGTCCTGGCTCATGGTTCCGCTTCCCCCTTGGCGCGCTGTTCCTGCGCACGTGTTGCGGCGCGCCGCGCCTCGTGGCTGTTGCCGGGCCCGTCCGTGCAACGACGTGCGACGTGTTGACGTGCACAGACGTTACTCAACGGGGTGGGCCCGCGGCACCTGTGGCACGTCGTGGGCCGCGCTTCCCGCCGGTGCGGACGTGCCGAGATCAGTATCGGTTGTGCCGAGATCCCACCGAATCCCAGCCCAGTGTGCCCCAGGGCCCGGACACGTCAAGCCGTGTGCCCGTTCCGTGACCAGATGCGCAAGATCCCATTACGGTCCCGGACCGTCGGGGCCGCCGATCGGTGCGCGATCATCCCGGCCGGGCTTGCGACAATGGGGCCGTGGAAGGTGTGATGACCGGTCCATCACGGGACCGGCGTGTGCCGCGGAGCCTGTAGCGTGCTCTAGCGAAGACCGAGACCTTACCGCTGTGATGCGGATCGATACGACGGCGAGGACCGATGGCACCGACGCAGAGCCCCCAGGGCCCGTCCGATCCTGATGCCACCGGCTCCAACTCTCCTGATGCAAATCTTTCCGATGCGCCGGAGATGTGGGGCAATGGCGGTTTGGTGGGCGACGGACGCTACCGGCTCACGCACCGGCTCGGCCGTGGCGGCATGGCGGAGGTGTTCGCCGCCGAGGACGTGCGCCTCGGCCGCACCGTCGCCGTCAAACTGCTGCGCGCCGACCTCGCGGAGGACCCGGTCTCCAAGGCCCGCTTCACCCGTGAGGCGCAGTCCGTCGCGGGGCTGAACCACCACGCGGTGGTCGCGGTGTACGACTCCGGCGAGGACTACGTCGGCGGCAGCACCGTGCCGTACATCGTCATGGAGCTGGTCGAGGGCCGCACCATCCGCGACCTGCTGCTGAACGCGGACGCCCCGCCGCCGGACCAGGCGCTGATCATCGTTTCCGGGGTGCTGGAGGCGCTGGCCTACAGCCACCAGCACGGCATCGTGCACCGTGACATCAAGCCCGCGAACGTGATCATCACGCATGGCGGCGCGGTCAAGGTGATGGACTTCGGCATCGCCCGCGCGCTGCACGGCGCGCAGTCCACGATGACGCAGACCGGCATGGTCATGGGCACGCCCCAGTACCTGTCGCCCGAGCAGGCCCTCGGCAAGACCGTGGACACCCGCTCCGACCTGTACGCGACCGGCTGTCTGCTCTACGAACTGCTGGCACTGCGCCCTCCGTTCACCGGCGAGACCCCGCTGTCGGTCGTCTACCAGCATGTCCAGGACATGCCGGTGCCGCCCTCCGAGGTCGCCGGTGCGGTGCCCCCGGAGCTGGACGGCCTGGTGATGCGCTCGCTGGCCAAGGACCCGGACGACCGCTTCCAGACCGCGGAGGAGATGCGCGGGCTGGTCCAGTACGCCCTGCAGATGCTGCACGAGCAGGGCAGCCACACCGGTACGTGGAACACCGGGCCGGTCGCCGTGCACGAGGGCGGTCACACCCCGGCCATGGGCTCGTCCGCCGCCACCACCGCCCTGCCGCACCCGGACCAGGGGCAGACCACGGCGCAGCCGATCCTGCCCCCCGGTATGCGGGACGGCGACGGCAGCTACGACGGCGGGCACCGGCCCGCCAAGGGCGGCCGCGGCAAGATCTGGCTGATCGCGGCGCTCGCGGTGATCGCCATCGCGGTCGGTGTGGCCATCGCGCTGCAGAACGCGGGCGGCGGCACCAAGAAGGACCCGGCGCCGACCAAGAGCCCGTCGGCCTCCCAGAGCTCCGAGGACCAGACCACCGACGAGCCGTCCGACGAGCCGTCCGACACGTACACGAAGCCCGGCAGCACGGGGGGCAACTCGAACACGTACAGCCCGCCGAGGACGCGTCACCCGAGCACGCCGCGCACCTCCGAGCCGCCCTCCACGCCGCCGCCGTCCAGCAAGCCCCCGACGACGCCGCCGACCTCAAAGCCGTCCAACGGCGGTACGAACAGCGGCAACACGAGCAGCGGTGCCAATGGCGGCAACGGCGGCGACACCACCGGCAACACGAACACCGGGACCAGCGCGGGCAGCGGCAACACGAACACCGGGACGAGCTCGGGCGCCAGCCAGGGCAGCAGCGGCGTGATCGGCAACGCGGACGGCAACTGACCGCCGCGTCGTACGACGACAACCTCGCCGTACGACGACAACCGCACCGCACTGACCAACGCATCGCACCGCACCTCGCCTGAACACAGCGGGCGGCCGGACCACCGGCCGCCCGCTGTGCCGTTCCCGCGGCCATCGCGGCCTTCACTCCGTGAAAGCCGCCCGCACCGCCGCGTACTCCCGCGTCCACCACACCGCCAGCGCCGCGGCCGCCGGGAACTGCGGGTCGGCCCGCCGGTCGCCGAGCCGGTAGCGCCAGTCGAGCATCCAGAAGTCGTTCAGGCGCTCCCACCACACCCGGTGCACTCCGGCGGCCAGTTCCGCCGGGCCGGCGCCCGAGGCGTCGCGGTAGGCGCCCGCGTAGGCCCGTACCTTCGGCAGGTCGAGGGTGCCCGCGGGTTGTACGAAGAAGATGGCGGCGGCCCGTACGGCCTCTTCCGCGCGGGGCTGCACGCCCAGCCGGTCCCAGTCGACGATGGCGGCCGGTTCGGCGCCCTGGTACAGCAGGTTGAGCGGGTGGAAGTCGCCGTGCACCCAGCCCGCGGCCGGTACCTGTGCCGCCTCCGGCCGCCGGTGGGCCTCCCGTTCGAGCAGGGTGCGGCGCTCCAGCAGCCGGTGGACGGCCAGTTCGTCGAAGCTGCTGCGCGGCCGGGACCGGCGGGCGAGCGCGAGCAGTTCGTCGATCATCTCGAAGGTCCGGGCGGGGTCGGCGCCCGTGTGCTCGTACGGGGCGCGGGGCCCGGCCGCGTCGCGCGTTATGACCTGCTCCAGCGCGGTGTGCACCTGCCCCAGCAGGGCGCCCAGGCGGCGGGACTGGAGGCGGGTGAGGGCGGCGCCGTCGCGGTGGCGGCCCTCGACCCACGGGTGCAGCGCGTAGCAGCGGCCGCCGAGGACGGTGACGGTGCGGCCGTCCGCGTCGGCGAGCGGCGGGGCGACCGGCAGGCCGAGCGCGCCCAGGCGGCGCGTGGCGCGGTGCTGGCGGGCGATGGCGGCCTGGTCGCCGTCGAGGTGGTGTTTGAGGAAGTAGCGGCCGTGGGTGGTGGTGAGGCGGTAGCCGCGGTTGAGCAGCCCCTCGGCGACCGGCTCGCACGTCAACGGCTCCCCGGCGCCATAACGGCGCAGCAGGGAGCCGAGGGTGTGTCCGTCGGGCGTGGTCACCGTCCGGACATCGGATGAGCGCAGCACGCGCCAGATGTTAGATCACTGCGTCACGCTGAGTGGGCGTAACGGAACAGAGGGACATCACAGAGGTAGTGGACCTTGACAAACTCCGGTTCTATGCGGAGGAAAACCGGGTCGAAGGGCTCCCCGTCGGCCAGCCGCGGGGTGGGGCCGAACAGTTCGTACTCGGCCGCGGTGGGGGCGATGGCGCGGGCGGTGCCGGTGAACTGGACGGACCAGGTGTCGTTGGCACCGGAGTTGACGTTGTCCGCCTCGTAGGCGACGACGTTGCCGTCCAGGGCGCGGTGGTAACCGTGGCCGCGATGCAGCCGCAGCAGGAGCCCGCCGTCGGTCACGACATGCCGCGTGACGGCGGTGAAGGGAAGCGCCCGCTGGCTGGCCGACACCCGTCCGTATGGGACACGGTTCAGCAGCTCGATGGCGTGGAGGTCGTCGGTGGGCATGGATACACCCTGCCGTGCCGGTGGGTACGAAAGTAGGGGCACCCGCCCTGGGGAAAACGGGACGTTGGTCCTGAATCGTACGAGGATTCTCCGCTTCAGGGGCGTTTCAGGAGGTCAGGGGCGTTCTTGGGCGCCGATTGCCGACGGGAAATCAATCTCTGGCGGCGTCTCGTCCAGCATATTCATTCAAGACTTTTACCCAAGATTTTCACCCCGGCCGCCTGGGGCACCCGGGCGGCCTCAGTCGGCCGGAGTCCCCGCCCCCGCGCCCACTCTCCGCCCTACTGCCGCTCCGCCTTCATCCGCGCCACATAAGCCGCCGCCTGCGACCGGCGCTCCATGCCCAGTTTCGAGAGCAGGCTGGAGACATAATTCTTGATCGTCTTCTCGGCGAGGTGCAGCCGCTCGCCGATCACCCGGTTGGTCAGCCCCTCGCCGATCAGGTCGAGGATCTTGCGCTCCTGGTCGGTCAGGTTGGCCAGCCGGTTGTCGCCGCGCGGGTTGTTGCCGTCCCGCAGCCGTTCCAGTACGCGAGCGGTGGCCACCGGGTCCAGCAGCGACTTGCCGGCCGCCACGTCCCGTACGGCGGTCAGCAGCTCGTTGCCCCGGATGGCCTTGAGGACATACCCGGACGCGCCCGCCATGATCGCGTCGAAGAGCGCTTCGTCGTCCGCGAAAGATGTGAGCATCAGGCATTTGATGGACTCGTCCTGGGAACGAATCTCCCGGCAGACCTCCACCCCGCTGCCGTCCGGCAGCCGGACGTCCAGCACGGCCACGTCCGGACGCGTCGCAGGGATCCTGACCAGGGCATCTGCGGCGGTGCCGGCCTCGCCGACCACCTCGATGTCCGCCTCCACCGAGAGCATCTCGTGGACGCCGCGCCGCACGACCTCGTGGTCGTCGAGCAGGAATACCGTGATTTTTCCTTCTTCGCGCACCCGATCAGTCTCACACACCAACTCTTCCCGTGCTCCAGGTCACCGATATAACGTGCCGTTGTCCCGGCGGACTGCAACGCTGTGAACAGGGGATTGCCGACTGGTCGGCGACATGCTCGGAAATCCAAGGAAAATACTTGGAACCCCAAGCAAAGTCGCAGGTCAGGGCCCCTTTCGCCTAGGCTCCGGAAGTAGGGCACAACGCCCCTTCCGGCAGGCCGTGGCCGGGGCACCTTGTTCCACCCGGGCCGCGCCGTGCCGCACACACCCCGTGCGCCGTATCGGATACCGGGTGAGCCGCAATACGGCCACCGGCGGACCCCGGGGGCCGGACAGACGGAGGAGCAGCACGTGACCGTGGAGAGCACTGCCGCGCGGAAGACCACCCGCGGTGGCGGCAAGCGCACCACCGCAAAAAAGGCGTCACCCGCCAAGGCGAAGGCGGCCGCCCCGGCCCCGGCCGAGGAGGAGCAGGATCAGCTCGTACAGCTGCTGACTCCTGAAGGCAAGCGCGTCGAACACCCCGAGTACGCGATCGACCTCTCGGACGAGGAACTGCGCGGGCTGTACCGGGACATGGTCCTCACGCGGCGTTTTGACGCCGAGGCGACCACCCTGCAGCGCCAGGGCGAGCTGGGCCTGTGGGCCTCGCTGCTGGGCCAGGAGGCCGCCCAGATCGGCTCCGGGCGCGCGCTGCGCGACGATGACTACGTCTTCCCGACCTACCGGGAGCACGGGGTCGCCTGGTGCCGGGGTGTCGACCCGACGAACCTGCTGGGCATGTTCCGCGGCGTGAACAACGGCGGCTGGGACCCCAACAGCAACAACTTCCACCTGTACACGATCGTCATCGGCTCGCAGACGCTGCACGCGACGGGCTACGCGATGGGTGTGCAGAAGGACGGCGCCGACTCGGCGGTCATCGCTTACTTCGGTGACGGCGCCTCCAGCCAGGGCGACGTGGCCGAGTCGTTCACCTTCTCCGCGGTCTACAACGCCCCCGTGGTGTTCTTCTGCCAGAACAACCAGTGGGCGATCTCCGAGCCGACCGAGAAGCAGACCCGCGTCCCGCTCTACCAGCGCGCCCGCGGCTACGGCTTCCCCGGCGTGCGGGTCGACGGCAACGACGTGCTGGCCTGCCTGGCCGTGACCAAGGCGGCCCTGGAGCGGGCCCGCGCCGGCGAGGGCCCGACCCTGGTCGAGGCGTTCACGTACCGGATGGGTGCCCACACCACCTCCGACGACCCGACGCGCTACCGCGCGGACGAGGAGCGCGAGGCGTGGGAGGCCAAGGACCCGATCCTGCGGCTGCGCACCTACCTGGAGAACGAGGGCATCGCCGACCAGGCGTACCTGGACTCCGTCGAGGAGGAGAACGAGGCGCTGGGCAAGCGGGTGCGCGAGGTGGTGCGCGCGATGCCGGACCCCGACATGATGGCGATCTTCGAGAACGTCTACGCCGACGGGCACGCCCTCGTCGACGAGGAGCGCGCGCAGTTCGCCGCGTACCAGGCGTCGTTCATGGACGCGGAGGAGAACTGAGCATGACCGTCTTCGAGAAGATCACGCTGTCCAAGGCGATCAACGAGTCGCTGCGCGTCTCCATGGAGGCCGACCCCAAGGTCCTGGTCATGGGCGAGGACGTCGGCAAGCTCGGCGGCGTCTTCCGTGTCACCGACGGCCTGCAGAAGGACTTCGGCGAGGACCGGGTGATCGACACCCCGCTCGCCGAGTCCGGCATCGTCGGCACCGCCATCGGCATGGCGCTGCGCGGTTACCGGCCCGTCGTGGAGATCCAGTTCGACGGTTTCGTCTTCCCCGCGTACGACCAGATCGTCACCCAGCTCGCCAAGATGCACGCCCGTGCGCTGGGCAAGGTCAAGGTGCCGGTCGTCATCCGCATCCCGTACGGCGGCGGCATCGGCGCGGTGGAGCACCACTCCGAGTCCCCGGAGGCGCTGTTCGCGCACGTCGCGGGCCTGAAGTGCGTGTCCCCCTCGAACGCCTCGGACGCGTACTGGATGATGCGCCAGGCCATCGAGAGCGACGACCCGGTCATCTACTTCGAGCCCAAGCGCCGCTACCACGACAAGGGCCGCCTGGACACCGAGGCGATCCCCGACCCGCTGCACAAGGCGCGGGTGGCGCAGCCCGGTACGGACGTGACGCTGGCCGCGTACGGCCCGTCGGTCAAGGTCTGTCTGGACGCCGCCAAGGTCGCCGCCGAGGAGGGCAAGTCGGTCGAGGTCCTGGACCTGCGCACCATCTCGCCGATGGACTTCGACGCGATCCAGGCCTCGGTCGAGAAGACCCGGCGGCTGGTCGTCGTCCACGAGGCACCGGTCTTCCTCGGTTCGGGCTCGGAGATCGCGGCCCGCATCACGGAGCGGTGCTTCTATCACTTGGAGGCACCGGTGCTGCGGGTGGGCGGTTTTCACGCGCCGTACCCGCCGTCCAGGCTGGAGGACGAATACCTGCCGGGACTCGACCGGGTGCTCGACGCGGTCGACCGCGCGCTGGCGTACTGAAGGGCTTGAGGAGTAGTGACCATGACTGCAACCGAGCAGCGCTTCCGCGAGTTCAAGATGCCCGACGTGGGCGAGGGACTCACCGAGGCCGAAATCCTCAAGTGGTACGTGAAGCCGGGTGACACCGTCACCGACGGGCAGGTCATCTGCGAGGTGGAGACCGCCAAGGCCGCCGTGGAGCTGCCCTGCCCGTTCGAGGGCGTGGTGCACGCGGTGCACTTCGAGGAGGGCGTCACCGTCGACGTGGGCACCTCGATCATCGCGGTGGACACCGACCCCGGCGCCGGCCCGGCCGAGGCCCCGGCCGCCGCTGCCGAGCCCGCGCCGGCCGCCGACGAGGAGGACGCCGAGCCGCAGGGCCGGCAGGCCGTCCTCGTCGGCTACGGCGCGGCGCCGTCGTCCACCAAGCGGCGGGCGCGCAAGCCGCAGCCGGGCGTACCGGCGCAGGAGCCGTCCGTCGCGGCGGTCCAGGCGGAACTGAACGGCCACGCCGCGGCTCCGGCCGCTCCGGCTCCGGCCGCCCCGGCTCCCTCCGCCCCGGCCGCCGTCCCCGCGGCCGGGCGGCCGCTGGCCAAGCCGCCCGTCCGCAAGCTGGCCAAGGACCTCGGCATCGACCTGGCCACGGTCACCCCGACCGGCCCGGACGGCGTGATCACCCGCGAGGACGTGCACGCCGCCGCGGCGCCCGCGCCCGCCACCGAGGCCCCGGCCACGGCCGCGCAGCCGGACACCACCGGTGCCACCGTGCCCTCCTCGGGTTCCGAGGCGGTCCGCGCCCGCGAGACCCGTATCCCGATCAAGGGCGTACGCAAGGCCACCGCGCAGGCGATGGTCAGCAGCGCCTTCACCGCGCCGCACGTCACGGAGTTCGTCACCGTCGACGTGACCCGCACGATGAAGCTCGTCCAGGAGCTGAAGCAGGACCCCGACATGGCAGGCCTGCGCGTCAACCCGCTCCTGCTCGTCGCCAGGGCGCTGCTGGTCGCCATCAAGCGCAACCCCGAGATCAGCGCGGCCTGGGACGAGGAGAACCAGGAGATCGTCCGCAAGCACTACGTGAACCTGGGCATCGCGGCGGCCACCCCCCGCGGCCTGATCGTCCCGAACATCAAGGACGCGGACGCCAAGACCCTGCCGCAGCTGGCCGCCGCGCTGGGTGAGCTGGTCGCCACGGCCCGTGAGGGCAAGACGGCCCCCGGCGACATGGCGGGCGGCACGGTCACCATCACCAACGTGGGCGTCTTCGGCGTCGACACCGGCACCCCGATCCTCAACCCCGGGGAGCCGGCGATCCTCGCCTTCGGCGCGGTCAAGCTCCAGCCCTGGGTCCACAAGGGCAAGGTCAAGCCCCGCCAGGTCACCACGCTGGCGCTGTCCTTCGACCACCGTCTGGTCGACGGCGAGCTGGGCTCCAAGGTCCTCGCGGACATCGCGGCGATCCTGGAGCAGCCCAAGCGGCTGATCACCTGGGCCTGACGGGCTCAGGGCCCCGCACCACATGAGGGCGGGCCCGGAGGCAACCGAAACGGTTCGCCTCCGGGCCCGCCCTGTGACGTTCTGCCCTGCTGCTCAGCCTGCTCTGCTCAGCCCCGGATGATCTCGACGGCGCGGCTGAGGTGCCCCACGGGCCCGTCCGTCGCCGAGTGGTCGGCCTGCGCCGCGCCCTTCGTCAGCGCGATACCGCCCCACAGCGCGGCCACGAGCAGCGCGACCATGACGGTGGTCCGAGCACGTCGGCCGGCGTTCGTCCTGGACTGCATGGTGGTCTCCCCTTGCGTACGGTTCGGGGCCTGGCTGCCTGCCCCTCCCTTCCATTACGTCACGGGAAAACCCTGATTTCGTACGCGCCAGGTACAGACTCACGTCAGCCTTAAGTCGGACACGGATCAAGCCGCGGCTACATCCTTCGGCAGATCGCGGACCCGCCGACAGGGCCGTGGCGGGCCTCAGGCGCCGAGGGCGGGGAGCGTCCAGGCGGAGTCATGGCGGGTGAAACCTATGTGCGGGTAGTGATCGACCGCGCCCGGCGCCGAGAGCAGGATCAGCTTGGCGCGCGGGGCCGCTTCCCGGGTGACGCGGACGAGCTCGCGTCCGACCCCCTTCCCCTGGAACTCCGCGTCGACAGCCAGATCACTGAGGTACGTGGCGTAGGCACCGTCGGTGATCGAACGGGCGATGCCGATGAGGCGGCCGTTATCGGTGCGAGCGGTGACGACAACTTGCCCACACTTCCACATAAGGGTGCAACTCCTCAGTTGCTTCTTCGGGTTGAGCCATGAGATACGCGACGGCCCATGATGATCCACGCCGTGGTCGCAAATAAAGTTGCCCCGGCCGGCCCCGTTGCCTACCGTCGGCCGGATGAGCAGCGCGACGATCATCCGGCCCTACCGTCCGGCGGACGAGCCCGCCGTCATGGACCTGTGGTCCCGCGCCGTACGCCGGGCCCACCCGTTCATCGAGGGCGAGGGTACGGGCGAACGCGCCCGCCAACTCCGCGAGGTCTACCTGGTCCAGGCGGAGAACTGGGTCGCCGAGAACACACAGGACGGCACGGTCACCGGCCTCCTCGGCCTGCTCGGTTCCGAGATCGGCGGCCTCTTCGTGGCCCCCGAGGCGCAGGGCCGGGGCATCGGCGCCCGACTCCTCGAACACGCCGCGTCCCGCCACGGCGCCCTCACCCTCGAAGCCTTCGAACGCAACGAGTCGGCCCGCGCGTTCTACGCCCACCTCGGCTTCACGGAACGCGCCCGCCGCGTCGACGAGGCGACGGGCGAAACCCTGATCGCCCTCGACCGCCCGGCGCCCCTGCGCTCCGTGGGCTGGCTGCACGTACGGGACGGCCGCCTGCTCAGTGTCCGTACGCGCGGCAATGACACGTTCTACCTGCCCGGCGGCAAGTACGAACCGGGGGAGACCGCACCCGAGGCCCTCTCCCGCGAACTCGCCGAAGAACTGGGCCTGACGGTCCGGGCGGACGACCTGCGCGAGGCCTTCGTCATCCACGCCACCGCCCACGGCGTGAACGCCGGACGCCCCCTCCACATGACCTGCTTCACCGGCGGCCCGCAGGACATCGCCCCGGCGCCCGGCCGCGAGATCGCCGAGTACGCCTGGTTCGGCCCCCACGAGTCCCGCGAACGCTGCGCCCCCGCGCACATGCGGGTGGTCAACCGCCTGATCGCCCAGGGACGCATGGCCGCGTAGCGGCGCGGTCCCGGAGCTCCATCTCCGCCCACACCGTCTTGCCGACCGTACGGGGCTCGGTCCCCCACCGGTCGGCGAGGCCGCCCACGAGCACGAGCCCGTGCCCCGACGTGGAGTACACGCCGCGCCTCTCGCGCGGTGCGCGCTCGCCCCTCGGATCGCTCACCTCGACCCGCAGCAGCGCCTCGCTCATCACCAGCCGCACCCGGAACAACCGTCCCCGCAGCGACCCGTGCAGCAGCGCATTGGTGGCCAACTCCGAAACGATCAGCGCCGCGTCCCCGGCGGCTTCCACCTGCCCCCACTCCGCCACCAGCCGCGCAGCCCGACGGCGAGCGAGGGAGACGCTGCGGGCGGTGGGGGTGTAGTCGAGGTTGTCCTCGTGGATGAGGTGGGGGAGTTGGGGAACGGGCATGGCTGATCGCCTCCGTCGGAGTGCCAACTGCGCGCTACGACAACGCGCTTGATGAGCGACTGTAGGGGCACTCCGGCCCTAGGACTCACATCCCCGGGAATATATTCCCCGTGTGGGTGAAGGTCATCGACGGGAACGTTCGGCGCACGCCAGACTGACCCGGTGAACCGTTCAGAGCAGGGAAACCGGGTCTCGACCGTGCTGGGGCGGCGTCTCGGCGGGCAGCTTCTGCTGCTCCGTGACGGGGCGGGCAAGACACAACAAGAGGCTGCCCAGGTCCTCAGCGCGACAGCGACGAAGGTCGTCAAGATGGAGCGCGGCTGGGTACCGATCAGAGAGCCGGACATTCGCGCCCTGTGCACGTTCTACGGGCAGGACGACCCCAGGGCGGTGGAGGCGCTGCTGAGCCTGGCGCGACTGGATCGGGAGCGGCGAAAGGCGAAGGGGTGGTGGAACGAGTACCCGGCTCTGCGGGACATGGTGGAGTGTGTGGCGCTGGAAGACGTCGCCAGTAGCGTGCGCACTTGGCAGCAGGCCGTTGTGCCGGGCATTCTGCAGACGGCCGACTACGCGCGGGCCGTTGCAATGGGAAATGGGACGTGGGAGGACCCTGCTGAGGTAGAGCCGTTCGTCGAGTCACGAATGGCACGCCAGCGCCGACTCGTCGGCGAGACGCCGTTGCAGCTGCGGGCCGTGATCCATGAAAGCGCCCTGCGACAACTTGTCGGTGACCGGGCAGTGATGCGGGCTCAGCTCGGTCACTTGCTGGAGCAGTCGGAGCGGCCGAACATCAGGCTCCAGGTATTGCCTAGCTCGGTCGGTGCCCACCCAGGCATGAACTGTTCTTTCTCGATCGTCTCGTTCGATGGCCCGGGCGCTGTGGACGTGGTGCACATGGATACGAGCTCGGCTAATGTCTGGCTGGAGAGTGAGTTCGATGCCATGCACCACCGGGTCGTCTTCGATCGCATCACACGCCTTGGCCTCGCACAGCACAACTCAGCGGCGTTGATCGCCGGTATCCGCAAGGAGATGTAGCTTCCGTGCCCGGTTTCACCTTCATAAAGTCCAGCTACAGCGGTGGCAACCCAGGTCAGGACTGTATCGAGGTGGCGACCAACGTGCCCACCGTCGTCGCCGTCCGCGACTCCAAGGACCCGTCGGGGCGGACCCTGCTGTTCGGCGAACGCGAATGGCTCGCCTTCCGTTCCGCCGTGATCGACGGGCAGATACCCGCGGCCCCACTCACCGCGTAACCCCCTCCTTCCCGCCCCGCAGGGTCGCCGCTGCCGCGCCGGTCGGGACCAGGATCAGGACGACGGCCATGAAGACCTGGCCGTGCATGCCGAGGACGAAGACGGTCCGGTCGGCGAACTCCGGGTCGTACGTGGCGGTGCCGGGGAACAGGAGGGCGCTGATCATGCTGAGTCACGGCGTGGCCAGGACTGCGGCGGCGCACAGCAGCCGGCCGCGTGCGTTCCGGTCCCGCCGCCACAGGGCGAGGGTCAGCCCGATTTCGGCTGGATCTTCGCCAGCCCGATCACCCCGACGAACCGGCAGCCGGACTCGGCGCGCCACCAGGCTGGGCAGCGTTTCGAACAGATCCTGCTGGACCTGACGGTCGAGCTGTGGGAGACGCGGCCGTTCCCGGTGCCCGATCCGGCCGGCCTGCCCGCGTCCCTGCGCGAGCAGTTGACCGCGTACTCCGCCGGCATCGACGGGCGCCTGCCACCCGAGGCCGCGCACGTCTTCCTGACCAGCTGGACCAGGCTGTACGGCCTGCTGTGCATGGAAGTCCTGCACCAAATGGACTTCGCTACTCCGACATGGAGCCCGTCTTCGAGGAGTGCTTGCGCGACTTGGCGGGCGTCCTCGGCCTGTAGGAATCGTGTAGGAATCCTGTAGGGATCGCCTGTGTGGTCGCGGCCGTAACGTCCGATCAAGCTCGGCCGGGACCGCTCGGCAGGGCGGCCTCAGGCCCCGCCACCCCCCGACCCACCCCGCCCCCGCACCACCGCGGCGACATGCTCGCGGAACCACCGGTGGCCCGGGTCCGCCGAGTTGCGGGGGTGCCAGGCCATGCCGAAGTCGATGGGGGGCAGGCCGAGGGGGATGGGGAAGGTGCGCAGGCCGAGGGCGGTGATGGGGCCGGGGAGCCAGTCGGCGAGGGTGAGGGCGACGAGGTCGGTGTCGCGGGCGAGGATCATCGCGCTGGTGTAGCTCGGGACGACGACCGCGATCCGGCGTTGCAGACCGCGTTCCGCGAGGGCGCTGTCGATGGGACCGAGACGTTTGCCCTGCCGGGAGATGCCGATGTGGCCGGCCGCGGCGAAGCGGCGGGCGTCGATCCGTCCGCCGAAGAGCGGGTGACCGCTGCGGGCGACGCCCGCCACCGTCATCCGGGTCAGCGGCTGGGTGCGGATCTCCGGGTCGAGGGGCCCCAGTACGCCCAGTTCCACGTCCACCGAACCCTGCCGCAACGCCGGTCCGCCCTCCACCGCCTCCGGCACGAAGACCACGTCCACGTGCGGGGCTTCCTTGTGGATGCGCTCCGTCAAGGTCCCGGCCAGTCCTGACAGGAGCAGGTCGGTGGCCTGCACGGTGAAGGTGCGCCGGAGGTGGACGGCGTCGAATCCGGCTCCGGGCCGCAGGACGTTGTCGCAGCCGCGCAGCAACTCCGCCACCTCGTCGCGGAGTTCCGTGGCGCGCGGGGTCGGGACCATGCCCTGGCCCGCACGGACCAGCAGTGGATCGCCGACCGCGCGGCGTATCCGGGCGAGGTTACGGCTGACCGCGGCGGGCGACGTACCGAGCTGTTCGGCGGCGCGGGTCACGCTGTTCTCCTGGAGGAGCGCGTCCAGGACGCGTAGCAAGTTGAGATCCAATGAGGCTCCTGAACTGGGCTTTTGCGTTTGCGGCAAGTATGGGGTGCCGATCCTTGCATTGCTCGCCCGCACGCCGTGAGCCGAGAGTGGAGAAGTCCGCGCATCCGCGTGACACCCCATCCACACCACTCAAGGAGTCCGCCATGCCGCAGTCCCCGCGCATCGGCCGGGACGGCGACGTCCTGGCCGTCGTCAGTCAGACCGGTCCGTCGGTCGCGTTCTTCGACGCCGCCTCCGACCGGCACGTCGGTACGGTGGACGTGCCGGCCCAGCCGCACGAGCTGTGCTACGACCCGACGCAGCGCTTGCTGTGGTGCACCAGCACGTACCACTCGGGCTACTACCACGCGAACAGCGGCCGGAGCACCGAACTGACCGTCATCGACCCCGGCACGCGGCGCGTCGTCGAGGTCGTCGACCTCGCCCCGGAACACGGGCCGCACGGACTGGCGCTCGACACCGCGCGCCACCGCCTGTACGTCAGCGTGGAGGGCTCGGCGGACCGGCCCGGCGGCGTCGTGGTGATCGACACCGGGACCCGCCGGCCGGTGGGCCGGATCGACACGGACGCCCCCGGACCGCACTGGTTCGCCATCGACCCGGCGGGCACGACGGGTTACGCCACCAACAAGGAGGCGCCGTTCGTGTCGGTCGTGGACCTCGAACGGGGCACCCTCACGGCGAAGGTCGAGGTGCCGGGCAGCGAGGGGCTCGCCGTCTCCGCCGACGGCACGCGGGTCTTCGTCGCCGCTCCCTACGCCGGTTCCGTGCTCGCCGGTTCCGGGGACCATCCGGACGCCGGCATCCAGGTCATCGACGCCCGGACGGCGTCCGTCGTCGGCACCCTGCCCACGGAACACGTCGTCGTACCCGTACACCTGACATCGGGGGGTCAGCTGCTCGTGGGCGAACTGCGGATGGCAGCCGACCGGGAACCCCAGCTCGGAGGGCACGCGCCGGGGCGCCTCACGGGGTTCTCCGCCGGTACCGGCGAGTGCCTGGGCGGGATCGAGGTGGGGCACGCCCCGCTGACCATCACCTCGTCACCGGACGGCCGCCTCGCGTACGTGGCCTGCATCGCGTCGTCCACCGTCGAGGTGGTCGACCTGGAGACATGGCAGGTGGTCACCCGGCTGGACATCGCCAAGCGCGGCGAGGCGGGCGCCCACGGGCTGGCGTACGTCCCACGGGCGGCTTGAGCGCACTCCGGACCGCGAACAGCTCCTAGTAGGGCGCCAGGGTCACCTGGAGAATGTAGACGCACTGGTGTCGCGGAACGACCTGGTGGACGAACATGCGCCGGAGATCACCTCTTCGCTGGTCTTCGGGGAGACGGCCCGGTAGAGCGAGCCGTCGAGGTATTGGGCGGCAGCCGCCCGCACCAGTTCGTCTGCTGTCTCCTCGACCCTCGCGATGAACGCCAGGTCGTCGAGGCTGCCGATCACGTGGTCTGCGGTGGGGCCGTACTCCCAGCGCCACTCAGCCACCGGTCACCGCGCGGCGTGCCTTGTTGTAGACATCTCGGACCTCGTCCATGGCGGCTCGCCACTTCGGATCGTCACGGTCGAGGGTGTGAACGAGGTGCTGTGCGGCTTCCATGCGCTGATCAAGGTCGCGTCGCCGCTTCACCTCGATGACTGTCGCCCACTTGAGCTGGAAGCCCTTGATGGGCTCGAACGAGCCCGTCTCCGTGGCCCGGGTGAACTGCACATCGCGGTCGGCCAGCATTTCCGGTACCCGCGCGGGAGCGACCCGGGCGAGGGCGGCACGCAGGCTGGGGAAGGCCAGGCCCCCGGGCGGGGTACCAGTTCCTCGGGCGGTTCTTCGGGTTGGGCGCTCATGACGCTGCCCTGTCCTTCGTACCAGGTCGGCCGGGGTGACTGCCGTGCCCTTGCATCCTAGGGCGGCAGGTGGGGTGCCCGCCGCTGAAGCGGGCTGACGGGGCTCGTGTTCGACGGGCATGGCGCTCGCGATCCCGGGCAGGCGGCCCCGGCACGAATCAGCGCCGAAAGGAACGTGGGATGCGGAGCAAGTGGGTTCAGCGGGTGGCCGTGGCCGCGAGTGGGGTGTTCGTGGCGGGGGTGGTGCCTTTGGTGACGGCGGGGCCGGCGCAGGCGTGGTCGTGGGACTGCCAGCAGTACCTGCGGCACAAGGGCTACAGCGTGCCGGTCGGTGGTGAGACCGCCAAGGCGTGTTCGATCGCGGAGGACGGTGAGGGGTCCGCGTACTCGCTCGACATCTGCCGCCAGCGGCTTGAGGCGCTGCACGTCAAGGACAAGTACGTGAAGCCGGCTTGCAAGAAGGGCGCTGCCCGGTAGCGGCCTTTGCGGCTTTCGCGCTGCGGAGCGCGATGGCCGAGGCCGCCGCGACCGTAGGGCCAGGTGCCGTCGAAGGTCTCGGCGCCGGGGATCATCGCGTGTGTCTCCGTATCCGTATCCGTGTACGTGCCCGAGTCCGGTGGGGTGCGGGCGCACGGAACGTATGCGGGGTCCACTGACAACCTGTGTCAGTGGATGGCGGCACACTTGCGGTCATGCGCGCGAGCCGACTGCTGTCCGCCCTTCTGCTGCTCCAGGCGCGTGGCCGCCTGACGGCGCGCCAACTCGCCGACGCCTTGGGCGTGTCCGTCCGTACGGTGTACCGGTACATGGAGTCGCTCAGTGCCGCGGGCGTGCCGCTGTACGCGGAGCCGGGCCACGACGGCGGCTACCGTCTCGTCGACGGCTATCGCACCCGGCTGACCGGCCTGACCGGCGAGGAAGCGGAGGCCCTGTTCCTGTCCGGCCTGCCGGGGCCGGCAGCTGAGCTGGGACTGGGCGGCGTCCTGGCGAGCCTGGAGCTGAAGCCGGCCGCCGCGTTGCCCGACGAACTGCGCGAACGGGCCGCCCGGCTCACGCAGCGCTTCCACCTGGACACGTCCCTCTGGTACGACGCCCCGGATCCCGTACCGCACCTCACCCCGCTCGTGCGCGCCGTATGGGACCAGCACCGGGTCTGTGTGCGCTACCGGCGGTGGGCGGAGCCGCGGGAGGTGGACCGGGATCTGGAGCCGTACGGTGTGGTCCTCAAGGCGGGCCGGTGGTATCTGGTCGCGGGCGGTGAGCGGGGCGTGCGCACGTACCGGGTGTCCGAAGTCCTGCGCGTGGCGGTACTGGAGGAGCGGTTCGAGCGGCCGGAGGGTTTCGATCTCGCCGCGCACTGGACGGCCTCGCTGGCCGCCTTCGACGACCGCCGGTACGAGAGCGAGGCCGTACTCCTCGTATCACCGCGCCTGCTGACGCGGCTGCCGCAGCTCCTGGAACCGGCCGTGGCCCGCGCCGCTCTGGCGAGCGCCCGGCCTCCGGAGGCCGACGGCCGGGTCCGCGTGGTGATACCGGTCGAGTCCACCGAGCACACCGCGGGCATGCTGCTCCGCCTCGGCGCCGAGGCGGAGGTCCTCTCGCCCCCGGACCTGCGCGCCGCGATCGCCGGTACGGTCGCCACGTGGGCCAGGGTGTACGGCGTGCCGGAAGTGCACAACTAGCGTGCGGCCGGGCCTCCGAGCCCCACCGCGTCGGCCAGGGCGCCGATTTCGAGGTTGATGAGGGTGGCGGGGTCGTGGCCCATGTTGTTGTACATACCCTGGACTTCGAGGCTGACGATGCCGTGGGTACGCGTCCAGGCGAGGACGGTGGCGGCGAGCGTGGGGACCGGGTCGGCGACGGGGGTGAACGTGGCGACCCAGGCGGCGACCTCGGGGGAGTCCGCGACCCAGGCGCGCACCTCGTCGTACAGCGGTTCGGCGGCCGGCCACGGCTTGCCCTCCGCCAGTACGGCCAGGAACGGGCCGAGCGCCTTGCGGGCGCTCTCCGCGGTGTGGGCGGGAGCCTCGTACGCGGCGGCGGGCGTGCCCGCGAGGAGCAGATAGCGGTGGGGCTGGGCGAGGGCCCAGTCGCGGAACGCGTGGGCGAGGGCCAGCAGCCGGTCGCGGGGTGAGGCGTCGGCGGCCCGGTGCGCCGCGGTGCGGGTGGCCTCGGCGACGTCCTCGTACCCGTCGCTGATGAGCGCGGTGAGCAGGTCGTCGCGGTTGCGGAAGTACTTGTAGAGGGCGGGGCCCGACATGCCGAGGGTCTTGGCGATCGCGTTGATGCTCAGCGCCTCGATGCCGCCGGCCTCGATCTGCGCCAGCGCGGCCTGCTTGATCTCCTGCTGGAGCTGGGCCCGGTAGCGCTGGCGCGGGGTCTGGGGGGAGGTGGGGGACGCGGAGGACGCTGTTGGCGGCATGGGGGCGGCTCCTGGGTGAGGCTGCGCGGAGTGGTGGACGGCGGTGCTTTCTCAAGGAGCAGGGTATCGGCTGTAGATTTGGTTAGAGAGTATAGCTATAGTGAGGTGCGCTAGCGAAGCTGGGCTGTCGCGGTCCAGGGTTCAAGGTCCGAGGTCAGGGGTTTCTCATGTCCGACACATCCGCAGCCACGTCATCCGCTCCGCTGCACGTCGTCCTCGGCACCGGCCCGGCCGGCACCACGCTCGCCGAGGAACTGCTGCGCCAGGGCTTCCGCGTACGGACCGTCGACCGCACGGGCCGGGGCAGGCTGCCCGGCGCGGAGGCCGTCGCCGCCGACCTCGGGTCGCCGGCCGCCGCGCGGGAGGCGGTGGCCGGAGCCGAGGTGGTCTACCACTGCGTCAACGTGGCCTACGAGCTTCAGGTGGAGGTGATGCCCGCCCTCCAGAAGGTGATCGTCGACGCGGTGGCGGCGGCGGGCGCCCGGCTGGTGGTGATGGACACCCTGTACCCGTACGGCCCGTCCGGCGGCGAGCCGCTGACCGAGAACAGCCCGTGGCGGGCCACCTCCCGCAAGGGACGGATGCGGGCGCAGCTGGACGAGGCGTACCTGACGGCCCACGAGGCGGGCCGGCTGCCGGTCGTCCTGGCCCGCGCCGCCGACTTCTACGGCCCGCGCGTCCTCAACTCGACGCTGGGCGCGGCGGTCTTCCCGGCGGCCCTGACCGGCGGCACGGCCCTGGCCCTCGGCAGCCTGGACCTCCCGCACAGCTTCACGTACATCGGGGACGTCGCCCGCGGCCTGGCCCGGCTCGGCCAGGAGCCGGACGCGTACGGGCGGGCCTGGCACCTGCCGACGGCCCCGGCCCCCACCGTGCGCGAGGCGCTGGAACTCATCCGGGAACGCACCGGGATCGCGTTCGAGACGGAGCTGCTGGCGGAGCCGCGTCCCTGGGGGCCGTTCGACGACGCCTTCATGGCGGAGTACGCCGAGCTGTTCTACCAGCACACCGAAGCGCAGACGATGGTCTCGGACGCGTTCGAGCAGCGCTTCGGCATGGCGCCGATGCCGCTGCGGGACGGGATCGGCGCGACCGTCGACTGGTACTGGGCGTGGCTGGCGGAGCGAAGTGCCGAGCGGAGCGCGGCGGCGGGGGGTACGGACTGACGGTGGGCCATGCCGGCCGGATCATCGGCCCGGGCCACCGGCCGGACGGTGCCGGCCCGTCAGGGCCCCGGCTGCCCGGCCGGTGCGGGGGCAGGCGCCGGGCCCACCGCCTCCGGGGGTCCCGACCCCGGGCCCGCCACCGTGGCCGCCCCGGTACGCCCCGGCAGCCGCAGGGCCAGGAGTACGCCGACGGCCGCCACCCCCGCGAGGACCGTCAGCGTCGGACCCATGGCGGAGACGAAGGCATGACCGTCCCCGTACGGCCCGGTCCCGTACTGCCCGCCCCCGGTGAACACCGTCATCAGCATGGTTGCCGCGGCCACGCCCAGCGTCGGCCCGATGTTCATCGCCGTCTGCTGGAGGCCGCCGGCCACCCCGGCGGTGTGCGCGGGCGCCTGGCGTACGACGGCGGTCGTCGCGGTGACCATCACCGTGCCGAACCCGGCGCCCAGCAGGAGGAAGCAGCTGCCGATGGCCACCGTGCCCGACGTCTGGCCGAGCCGGGACATCAGGAACACGCCGCAGACGATCAGGGCCGTCCCGTACAGCGTCGTACGGCGGGTGCCCAGCCGCCGCAGCAGTACGGCCGCGACCGGCGCGCCCAGCACCATCATCACGGCCAGCGGCAGCGTCTCCAGGCCGCTGCGGAACGGGTCGAGCGCGAGCACGTCCTGGAGGTAGTACGTGCAGAGGAACAGGGCGCCGAACATGGCCGCCGACGCGGTGACCAGGATGCCGAGGGCCGGGGCGACGCCCGGGGCGCGGAGTACGTCTGACGGGATCAGCGGGGCGGCGGTGCGCCGCTCGTGGCGGACGAAGGCCGTACCGGCCAGGACGGCGGCGGCGAGTCCGAGTGCGGTGACGGGCGTCCAGCCGGACTCGGGCAGCCCGACGAGGGTGTGCACCAGGCCGCTCAGGGCCACGGCGAGCAGGCAGGCACCGGGCAGATCCAGCCGTACGGGCGCGGAGAGGGGCCGGGCAGACTGGCGGCAGTCCGATGGTTCCCGGCCAGACGGCCCCCGGCCGGACGGCCCCCGGGCCTCATCGCGCTCGGGCCGCGGCGCGGGTATCCGTACGGCGAGGGCCAAGGCGCACGCGGCCAGCGCGGGGCCGACGTTGAGGAAGAAGACCGCCCGCCAGCCCAGGTGCGCGGCGAGCGCCCCGCCGAGGACCGGTCCGGCCGCGGCCGCGAGCCCGATGGCGCTCGTACGTATCGCGAGGGGTGCGCCGAGCCGGTCGGGTGGATAGACCGCGCGCAGCATCCCCAGCGTGGCCGGTTGCAGCAGCGCGCCGAACACCCCCTGGGCGACGCGCAGTCCGATGATCCAGCCGATGCCGGTGGCCAGCCCGATGCCCGCCGAGGTGACGGCGAAGCCGAGTACTCCGGTGGCGAAGATCTTCCGGTGGCCGTAGTGGTCGCCGAGCCGGCCCGCGAAGACGAGCAGTCCGGCCACGGCGATCAGATAGCCGGTGCTCGCCCACTGGACCTGCACGAACGTGGCGCCCAGGTCCCGCTGGAGGGTGGGCTGCGCAACGGTCAGGACGGTGCCGTCCAGGGCGACGATCACGGCTCCGGTGATGCTGCTGACGAGCGTGAGGTGCCGGAGGCGGTCTGGGGTCACCGGGGTGCCGGGCCGAGGTGCGCGTCGAGGGCGGCGCGCAGCAGCGGTTCCACGTCGTCGGAGCCCGTCGCGAGCTGGAGGCTGCCCCAGCCCCACAGTTGGGCGATGCCGTGCAGGTTCGCCCACAGGGCGCCCGCGACGACCGCGGGGTCGGCCGCTGGGCGGGGCTCTGCCTGGTCGATCAGGCCGACGAGCGTGCGGAACAGCGGCAGGCTGGTGTCCCGCAGGCCGAGCTGCCCGCTTTCCAGCAGGTCGTGACGGAACATCAGCCCGTACATGCCGGGGTGTGTCCGGGCGAAGCCGAGGTAGGCCCGGGCGAGGGTGTGCAGCAGGGCGCGCGGCTCCATCCGACTGCCGGCCGTCTCCGCTTCGAGGTGCTCCGCCAGCTCGCCGAACCCCTGCCGCGCGATGGCGGACAGCAGGGAGAGGTGGGTGGGGAAGTAGCGGCGCGGGGCTCCGTGCGAGACGCCGGCGCGGCGGGCGATCTCCCGCAGGGTCAGCGCCTGCACCCCTTCGGCCGCGACCAGTTCGGCCCCGGCGGCCACCAGGCGGGCCCGGAGTCCGCCGTCTTCCTGCTCCGGCCCGGTGTGCTCGCTCGACTTGTGCATAGACAGTGTCTACCACTGTCGAGTAGACACTGTCTACTGTATGCGAGGAGGGGCTGCGGCCTTGTGGTGCTGCGGCATTGCGGAATTCCGGCATCCCGGCATACATGGCGATGGCACCGAGTCCGCCATGCCCGTACGGCGACGGGGACTCCACGGCAGCTACCGGCGGCAAACACAGGCGAGTACAGCCCTCCCCGCTACGGGAGGCGGGCTCCGGCTGCGCCTTTCCGTCACGCCCCGCACACTGGCAACAATTGCCTCGTTGCGCGGCACGTTCCCGTGGTTCTCGCGGCGGAGCGAATCAAATCAGCAGGACCGAAGGGGCTGATTTGTGATGCGAGTAGCGGTCATAGGACAGGGATATGTGGGCTTGACCGGAGCGGTCGCCCTCACCCACCAAGGTCATCACGTCACCGGCGTCGAACAGGACCCGGACCGGCTGCGCGTCCTGGACGCGGGCCGGGCCCCGGTCTTCGAGCCGGGGCTGCCGGAGCAGCTGGCGGCCGCGCAGGCCACCGGGCGGCTGCTTTTCTCCGGCTCCGTCACCGAAACCCACCGGCGGTCACCGTTCGACATCGTGCTCGTGACCGTCGGCACGCCGCCCGCGTCCGACGGGTCCGCCGATCTGACGCAGGTCACGTCCGTACTCGACGAGGTGCTGCAACTGCTGCCCGCGCCCTGCGTGGTGCTGAAGTCCACCGTGCCGCCCGGTACGAGCGCCATGCTCGCCGAGACGTACCCCGGAATGCGGGAACGCTTCGCGTACAACCCGGAGTTCCTCAACCAGGGCAGTGCGCTGGAGGACTGGGCCGTGCCCGCCCGGATCGTGGCCGGCACCTGGGGCGAGGACGGTCTGCGGGCGCTGCGCGAGCTGTACGAGGGGATCGCCGCGCCGTGGGTCGAGACCACGCCCTCCGGCGCGGAGATGATCAAGTACGCGAGCAACGCCTTCCTCGCCACGAAGATCAGTTTCGCGAACGAGGTGGCGGGCATGTGCCGCGGCCCGGACATCGACATCGACCATGTGATGCAGGGCGTCGGCTTCGACCCCCGGATCGGCCACGCCTTCCTCCAGCCCGGTCTCGGGTACGGCGACTCCTGTCTGCCCAAGGACACCAACGCGCTGGCGCACTGGGCGAGTACCGCGGGCCTGGCGACCCCGCTGCTGCGCGCCACCATCGCCGTCAACGACGCCCAGTTCGGGCTGGCCGTCCAGATGCTGCACACCGAACTCGACGACGGGCCGGCCGACGGTCTGGCGGACGCGGAGATCGCCGTGCTCGGCGTACGGTACGAGCCCTGGAGCGACGACCTGCGGGCCGCGCCCAGCCGGACGGTGGTCCCGGCGCTGCTCGGCCAGGGCGCGCGGGTGCGGGTGTGGGACCCGGGTACCGACACCGACACCATCGCCGGTCTGTTCCCCGGCGCCCGCCCGGCGGCCGGGCTGGCGGAGGCCGTGGAGGGCGCCCACGCCGTCGTGGTGCTGACCGAGTGGCCGCAGGCGATCGAGGCGGACTGGCAGGCCCTGGCCACGCTGCTGTACGAGCCCCGGCTGGTCATCGACGGGAAGAACTGCCTGAGCCCCGAGCAGATGGCGGGTCTGCCCGTCCGCTACCGCAGTGTCGGCACCCGGCTGCCCGCCTCGGCGGTGGCCGGCGGCAGGGCCGGTCCGGCAGTCGGTGCCCGTGACGACGCGGAGCCGGGGCCGGGAGCCGCCGTCCGCAGCCGTCCTCCGGAGCCGCCGCCCCCTCTCCCAGACCGGTGAAATTCGGGATGTAAGGGGCCAGGCGGGACCGTCGCGGGTACGGACACTGAGACACAGCGGTCGGCGCCCACGGCGAGGAGAGCGTTTCCGGTGAATCAGCCACCCACGCTGGACGAACCGCCTCCGGACGGGCCGCCCCCGGGCCAAGCACCCCCGGAGGCGGCCGGTCCGGAACCGTCGGCGTGGGCCCCGATGCGCCGCCGGATGTTCCGGGCCCTGTGGATCGCCCAGCTCGCGGCCAACATGGGCACCTGGATGCAGACCGTCGGCGCCCAGTGGCTGATGGGCGACCTCGGCGGCGGACCGCTGGAGGTCGCGCTCGTCCAGACGGCCACCACCCTGCCGGTCTTCGCGCTGGTGGTGCCCGCCGGAGCGCTCGGCGACATCCTCGACCAGCGGCGGCTGCTCCTCGGCGGGCAGCTGCTGATGTTCATCGGAGCGGCCGGCCTGTCCGCCGTCACCGCCGCCGACCAGGCGACCCCGGCCTCGCTGCTCTGGCTCACCGCCCTGATGGGCGTGGGCGAGGCCTTCTGCATCTCCTCCTTCCAGTCCATTCAGCCCGAACTGGTCAGCAAGGACGAGATCCCCCAGGCGGCCCTCCTCAACAGCGCCAACGGCAACGTCGCACGGGCCGCCGGCCCGGCCCTCGGCGGCCTGCTCATCTCCGCCGCGGGCCCGGCCGCCACCTTCGGGATCAACGCCCTGTCCTTCCTGGGCGTCATGGTCGTCCTGTACGCCTGGCGGCGGCCCGCCACCCACCGGCCGCTGGGCTCGGAGCACGTACGCGGCGCGATCCGCGCGGGCGCCCGGTACGTACGCAGGGCGCCGGAGTTCGGTGCCGTACTCGGCCGCTCCGGGCTGTTCATGCTCTTCGCCGGCGGGCTGTGGGCGCTGCTCCCGGCCATCGCCCGCGGCCCGCTGGGCATGAGCGCCGGGGGCTACGGGCTGCTGCTGGGCTGCGTCGGGGTGGGCGCGGTGGGCGGCGCGCTGGCGCTGCCCGCGGTGCGGCCCCGTACGACGACGAACGGCCTGGTCACCGTCTCGATGATCCTGTACGCGGCCACCATGGCCGTGATCGGACTGGTGGCGTCCGCGCTCGTCGCCGCGGTCGCGCTGATCATCTCGGGCCTGGCCTGGGTGGCGGTGCTGTCCACCCTCTCCGCCTCCGCGCAGATTCTGCTGCCCGTCTGGGCCCGCACCCGTGCGCTCGCGTACTACCAGCTGGTCTTCATGGGCGGCCAGGCGGTGGGCGGGGTGGGCTGGGGCCTGGTGGCCGACTGGTTCGGCGTACAGAGCGCGTTCGTGATCGCGGGCATCGGGCTGGCGCTGACGACGGTCGTGGGCATGCGGACGATGCCGATGCCCGGGGGCCACATCGACATGGAACACGTCCAGCACTGGCCCGAGCCGGAGAGCATGGAGACACCGGGCCGGAACATCGGGCCCGTCCTGGTCATCGTGGAGTGGCGGGTGGACCGGCCCGACGCGGAGGCGTTCATCCGGGCCATGCGGCCGGTGGGCCAGGCCCGGCGGCGGACGGGCGCCACCATGTGGGGCCTGTACGAGGACATGGAGGATCCGACGCTGTTCCTGGAGACGTTCACCGTCGTCTCCGAGCGGGAGCACCTGCGCCAGCACCTGGAGCGCGGGACCAAGGAGGACCAGGAACTGGAGATGCGGGCCCGCGGCCTCACGTGCCCCGGCAGCGCTCCCCGGGTACGCCACCTGATCTGGGCGTACGCCTTGGACCGCAACGAGGAACTGTCGGCACACCAGCACTGAGCGGTTCGCCGGGCGCGGCCTCCCCGGACCCGTGACCACCGTCCGCATCCTGGACCACCCCCACCCCACGCATACGTGTTGTATCTATGCTGTGCGCATGTCCTCAGCCGCCGCTCCGGTCACCTCCACCCCGGACCCCGCCACCCGCACCGCCGCCCCCTCCTCCACCCCGGCCAAAGCCCCGCCCGCCGCCGAGCGCGTCTACGCGTACGTCAAGCAGGCCGTACTGGAGCGGCACTACGAGGGCGGCATGCTGCTCACCGAGGGGGAGCTGGCCGAGGCCGTCGGCGTATCGCGTACGCCCGTACGGGAAGCCCTGCTGCGCCTTGAGGTCGAGGGGCTGCTGAAGCTGTACCCGAAGAAGGGCGCCATGGTCCTGCCGGTCTCCGCGCAGGAGATCGCGGACGTGGTGGAGACCCGGCTGCTGGTCGAGGAGCACGCCGCGCGCAAGGCCGTGCCGGCCTCCCCCACGCTCATCGCCGAGCTGGAGAACCAGCTCGCGAAGATGGTGGAACTGGCCGCCACCGGCGACCTGGCCGCCGTCTCCGTCGCCGACCGCTGCTTCCACGCCGCGATCGTGCGCAGCGCCGGCAACCAGATCCTGGACCGGCTGTACGAGCAGCTGCGGGACCGCCAGCTGCGGATGGGCGTCGCCGTGATGCACGCCGACCCGGACCGGATCGCCAAGAACATCGCGGAGCACGGCGAGATCCTCCAGGCGCTGCGCGCCGGGGACGCGGCGGCGGCCGTGGACGCCGTGCACCGGCACGTCAGCTGGGTGCGGAACCTGGCACAGGGAGACGTCCGATGAGCGGCGGCACCACCGCGGGCCGTGGCACCCTGCTGCCCGGAGACCCGCCCGGCGGCCGCAGAGCCATGGCGGTCTGGGGCATCGGCGTCGCCGTCTACTTCGTGGCGATCACCTACCGGACGAGCCTCGGCGTGGCCGGACTGGACGCGGCGGAACGTTTCCACATCAACGCGTCCGCACTCTCCACCTTCTCCATCCTCCAGCTGCTCGTCTACGCGGGCATGCAGATACCCGTCGGCCTGATGGTCGACCGGCTCGGCACCAAGAAGGTGCTGATCCTGGGCGTCGTGCTGTACACCGTCGGCCAGTTCGGGTTCGCGCTGTCGCAGTCGTACGCCATGGCGCTGGGCTCCCGGGCGCTGCTCGGCTGCGGTGACGCGCTGACGTTCATCAGCGTGCTGCGGCTCGGCGCGCGCTGGTTCCCGGCCCGCCGGGGCCCGCTGATAGCCCAGATCGCCGCCCTCATCGGCATGGCCGGCAACCTCGTCTCGACCCTGGTCCTGTCCCGCTTCCTGCACACCTTCGGCTGGACACCGACCTTCGCGGCCAGCGCGGCCGGCGGCTTCGTCGTCCTCGCCCTGGTGCTGGCCTTCCTCAAGGACCACCCCGAGGGCTTCGCACCGGCCCCGGCGCCCGCCACCCACACCGGCGGCGCGTACGTCCGCCGCCAGATAGCCGACGCCTGGCGCGAGCCGGGCACCCGGCTGGGCATGTGGGTGCACTTCACCACCCAGTTCCCGGCGATGGTCTTCCTGCTGCTGTGGGGCCTGCCGTTCCTCGTCGAGGCGCAGGGGCTGACGCGCGGTGCGGCGGGCGAACTGCTCACCCTCGTCGTGCTGTCCAACATGGTCGTCGGCCTGGTCTACGGGCAGGTCATCGCCCGCCACCACAGCGCCCGTACGCCGCTGGCGCTCGGCACGGTGGCCGCCACCGCGCTGCTGTGGGCGGCCACCCTGGCCTGGCCCGCCGACCACGCGCCCGGATGGCTGCTGATCGTCCTGTGCACGGTGCTCGGCGCCTGCGGCCCCGCCTCGATGATCGGCTTCGACTTCGCCCGCCCGGCCAACCCGCCGGAGCGCCAGGGCACTGCCTCCGGCATCGTCAACATGGGCGGCTTCACCGCGTCGATGACGACACTGCTGGCGATCGGCGTCCTGCTGGACGCCACCGGCGACAACTACCGGATCGCGTTCGTCTCCGTCTTCGTCCTGGAGGCGCTGGGCGTCGCGCAGATCCTGCGGCTGCGCGGCCAGGCGCACCGGCGGGAGCGGGAGCGGCTGGTGACCAGCCGGGTGGAGGCGGTGCACGTACCGGCGTGAGGGGCCGGGCGGGGACGGGTCCCGGCGGCCGTGCGGCGAACGCCTCTACGGCGTGATCGCGAAGTGCGCCAGCACCGCGTCCGCCAGCGGCCGGTCGCCGTCGATCCTCACCTGTCCGGCGACGGCGGCGGGCCGCACCCGCCCACAGGCCAGCCGGAAGAACGTCTCCCAGTCCATCGAGAGCGTCACCGCCGGGCCGAGCGAAACGCTCTCGTCGATCGTGCCGTTGCCCTGCGCGTCCACCCGGACCGTCCGCATGAACTCCAGCGCGCCGCTCACATCGAGGACCACGGCCGAACCGGCGGGCGCGCCCGCGTCCTTGGCGACCACCTTCGGCAGCGCGAGCAGCAGCAGGTCACGGGTGAGCTGCGCGCCGGGGGAGTCGAGGTTGCCGGGCACGTTCAGTACGTGGCGCAGGTCCTGCTCATGAACCCACACGTCGAACGCCCGCTGCCGCAGGGCGTACGCGAGCGAACGCTCCTCGCCGAGCGGGGTACGCAGCACCGTCTCGGGGTCGCGGGTCTCGTTGCGCAGCGACCGCGCCCGGCGGATGACCATGTACTCCAGCTCGGCGGTCATCTCCGGGCCGGTGTGATGCCGCCGGACGTCCACCTGCAGCTCCATCCGGCGGGCGAATTCCGTGCGTACGTGGTAGAGGTCGCGCGGCAGGGAGTGGATGGGCCGGGGGTCGCCGAGCATCTCGCTCTCCAGGCCGATGATGTGCGAGACGATGTCGCGCACGGACCACCCCGGGAGGCCCGTCGCCCTGTTCCACTCCCCTTCGACGAGTGGCTTGACCAGCTCGGATATCGCTTCGATGGAGTGCGTCCAGGCGTCGATGGAGGACTGCAGGCTGGGATGGACGGTCACGGGACCCCTCGGACGGTTCGTACGCGGGCTGCTGTCTGTGCAGTTAAGTTACGCTGCGCACGGGCACCCGGGCAGCGCTTTCGGGTGACCATCGTAGGTCGATTTTTGACGGCGGACCGGTTCGAATGCTTAGGCGGTGGTACTGTGCGCGCTTCACTGATCCAGATGCACGTGGACCCGGCGGAACCGGTCAATTCACGCCATGAACGGGCCGGTTCACTGATCCGCGAGCGCGCGACCAGCGATCTCGTCGTCCTCCCCGAGCTGTGGCCGGTCGGCGCCTTCGCGTTCGAGACCTTCGCCGACCAGGCGGAACCCTTCGAAGGCCCCACCTACCAGGCGATGTCACAGGCAGCCCGCGACACCGGCGTCTGGCTGCACGCGGGCTCCTTCGTCGAGCGGGCCCCCGACGGCACCCTCTACAACACCTCCCTGGTCTTTTCCCCCGACGGGCAGCTCGCCGCCTCGTACCGCAAGATCCACCGCTTCGGCTTCGACAAGGGCGAGGCCGTCCTGATGGGCGCCGGCGACACACCCGTCACCGTGGCGCTGCCCGACACCACCCTGGGCCTCGCCACCTGCTACGACCTGCGCTTCCCCGAACTCTTCCGGCAGTTGGTCGACGCGGGTGCCCAGACCCTGGTCATCCCCGCCGGCTGGCCCGCCCGCCGCCGCGCGCACTGGTCCCTGCTGGCCCGCGCCCGCGCGGTCGAGAACCAGAGCTACGTACTGGCCTGCGGCACCGCGGGCACCAACGGCGGCGTCGAGCAGGCGGGCCACAGCGTCGTCGTCGACCCGTGGGGCGAGGTCCTCGCGGAGGCCGGGCCGTACGAGGAAGTCCTGACCGTGGAGCTGGATCCGGCCAAGGTGAGCAAGACCCGCGCGGACTTCCCGGCCCTGCGCGACCGCGTACTGGGCCTGCCCACCCCGTAACCGCGGCAGCCCCCCTTCTCCCTCACCCCTCCCCCCTCTCCCGCTCCGCGAGCCGGATCACGCACACCGCGACCGCGATGAGCAGCGAGGGATCGGCGTCCTCCCGCACGACCTGCACCGCGTACGTGTCCCGCACGGACAGCCACCGGCGCGAAATGTCCGCCAGCAGTTCGCCGTCGTACTCGACGGCGAACTCGCGGTCCAGGATCTTGCCGCTGACGTCCAGCTCGGTGCCGTCCACCAGCTCCACCCGGTAATGGTTGCGCAGCAGCGACAGCCGCTTGCGCCGGATGGTGGCCAGCGGCCGGTCGTCCCGCTCGATGGTCATGGTGTCGCGCAGGGCGAGCCACTTCTTGCGGATGGTCACCAGCACTCGCCGCTCGGGGTCCTTCAGCTCGAAGGTCTCCCGCAGCCGCAGGGCCTTCCCGTCGACGAGATAGGCATGCCGCCCGTGCTCGTCGTCGATCCAGTAATCGTCACCGATGCCGAAGATCCGGTCGTGCACGAGAAACCTCATACCGCCCATGTTCCCGGCCGCCCCGCCCCCACGCGCCCGTAAGCCCCGGGACACGCCGCCGCCGGCCGCCGCCCGCGCACCCAGGTGACCTTGCCCGCCCCCGCGCGGGTCCTTCACCCCCAGGGGCCACGGCACGCGGACCATGACCCCATGGCAGACGCGGCGACAACACGGCGGTTCACCCCGCAGCCGGGCTGCACCCGGTGCACCCACCTGAACACAGCACGCCGCCACGCGGCAGCCGCCCGCGACCACAGCGCGGAGACGGATGCCCGGGTCCTGATCAGACACCACATGAGGGTCGAACACGGGATGGTGCTGGAGGCGGGGTGGACGTGAGGCGGTACCTTGCTCCGGGACCCGACCCGGGCCCACCCGGGAGGTCACCCGTGTCGCACTCCCGTGACCATGTGTTCATGCCCAAGTGGCACCCTTGAACCATGAACGACGCCGCCCCCGCCTCGAACACCCCGCGCCGCGCCCGTGTCCGCGCCCCCGAACTGATCGGCAAGGGCGGCTGGCTGAACACCGGCGGTAAGGAGTACACCCTTACCGACCTGCGAGGGCGCATCGTCATCCTCGACTTCTGGACCTTCTGCTGCGTGAACTGCCTGCACGTCCTCGACGAGCTGCGGGAGCTGGAGGAGCGGCACCGGGACACCGTGGTGATCATCGGGGTCCACTCGCCGAAGTTCGTGCACGAGGCCGAGCACCAGGCCGTCGTCGACGCGGTCGAACGGTACGAGGTCGAGCACCCGGTCCTGGACGACCCGGAGCTCGCCACCTGGAAGCAGTACGCGGTACGCGCCTGGCCGACGCTCGTCGTCATCGACCCCGAGGGGTACGTCGTCGCCCAGCACGCCGGCGAGGGGCACGCGCACGCCATCGAGACGCTGGTGGCGGAGCTGGAGGCCGAGCACGAGGCGAAGGGCACGCTGCGGCGCGGTGACGGCCCGTACGTGCCGCCGGAGCCGGTCGCCACCGGCCTGCGCTTCCCCGGCAAGGCGCTGCGCCTGCCCGGCGGCACCTTCCTGGTCTCCGACACCACCCGGCACCAGCTCGTGGAGCTGGCCGCGGACGGCGAGACCGTACTGCGCCGGATCGGCAGCGGCGAGCGCGGCCTCGGCCCGGACTCCTTCAGCGAGCCGCAGGGCCTGGCGCTGCTCCCGGACGGCAAGGTCGCCGTCGCCGACACCGTCAACCACGCCATCCGCACGTTCGACCCGGAGACCGGCGAGATCACGACCGCGGCCGGCACCGGCAAGCAGTGGTGGCAGGGCTCCGCGACCTCCGGCCCCGCCCTCGGCGTGGACCTGTCCTCACCGTGGGACGTGGCCTGGTGGCAGGACCGGCTGTGGATCGCGATGGCGGGCGTACACCAGCTGTGGACGTACGACCCGGCCACGGGGACCGTCGAGGCGGTCGCCGGCACGACGAACGAGGGCCTGGTGGACGGCCCGGCCGCCGAAGCGTGGTTCGCGCAGCCGTCCGGGCTGGCGGCGGGCGGCGACCGGCTGTGGGTCGCCGACTCCGAGACCAGCGCGGTCCGCTGGCTGGACACCGACCTGACCGTGCACACGGCGGTCGGCACCGGCCTCTTCGACTTCGGCCACCGCGACGGCGACGCGGCCCAGGCCCTGCTCCAGCACCCGCTGGGCGTCACCGCGCTGCCCGACGGCTCGGTGGCCGTCTCCGACACGTACAACCACGCGCTGCGCCGCTACGACCCGGCGACCGGCCAGGTCACCACGCTCGCCACCGACCTGCGCGAGCCCTCGGACGCGGTACTGGTGGGCGGCGAGGGCTCCGGCGACCCGGACATCGTCGTGGTCGAGTCGGCACGGCACCGGCTGACCCGGCTGCGGCTGCCCGAGGAGGCCGTACGGGTCGAATCGGTAGCCCACCGCACCCAGCGCGCGGCAACCGAGGTAGGCCCCGGCAAGCTCCGCCTCGACGTCATCTTCCAGGCCCCGGCGGGCCAGAAGCTCGACCTTCGCTACGGGCCCTCCACCCGCCTGCTCGTCAGCTCGACCCCACCCGAACTGCTGGCCTCCGGCGACGGCGCCGACACCGACCTCAGCCGCGACCTGCTCCTCGCGGACGGCGTGACCGAGGGCGTGCTGCACGTCTCCGCGATGGCGGCGTCCTGCGACGACGACCCGGCGATCGAATACCCCGCCTGCCATGTGCACCAGCAGGACTGGGGCGTCCCGGTCCGGGTCGTCGAGGGCGGCACGGACCGGCTGGCGCTGGTGCTGGCGGGGATGGACGAGGCGAACGCGGAGTGACGCGGAGCGGTCCGGGTCACCGGCCCGGACCGCTAACCCTTACCCCTTACCCCTTACCCCCTACCCCTTCGGCTTCGTGAAGCTCTCCGCCCGGTTCAGCGTGCTCTGCCAGTACGTGACCTGAGAGGCACCGACCGCCACCGGCGCAGTCGGGAAGGCAACACGCTGCGGCGGCCCCTTCGGGGCGCCGTTCAGATCACTGCCGCTGAACTCGATCGTCGCGTACGTCTTCTTGCCACTGCCCTTCTGGGCGGCGGTGCCGGTCGGAATACTCGCCCAGACCGCCTCCTTGGGCCGGACGGTCTCCACATCCCCGCCCATGGTGTTGCTGCCCTTGAGCAGCGGCAACGGGTCCTTGGCACCGCCGAAGCGGATCAGCGGGTGGTTGTAGACCAGGCAGGAGCGGGAGCTGCTGGTATTCACGGCCTTGATCACGACATGGTCGTTCGGCGTATGCGAATACACCTCGAAGCGGAACATGCCGGGTCCGCACGCCCGAGCGCCGCGCGAACCGGCCGCCGCACCCGCGCCTGCCGCCGCGCCACCACCAATGATCTTTTTCTTCTTGCTCTTCGACGAGGACTTCGCGGACTTCGACGACGACTTCTTCGAGTCCTTCTTGCTCTTCGAATTCCCGGAACAACCGGTCAGAGCAAGCGCCCCGGCCATCGTGACGGCCAGCGCCGCGTACGCGGCGGAGCGGCGGGTGCGGCGTGCGGTCATGGGGTCCCCCAGTGATGTCACTGCGATCAGTGGTGCGGATTCGGCGGTGCGTGCGTCGGTGTCATGGCAACGACACCATAGCGAGTGGTGCGCGGGACGCCAGCGCCGTCCGGGAACGCTCCGCCGTGAGTGACCGGCATTGTCGCTTTTCTTCTTATTAAAGGTCGGTGCGTGAAGGGAGGGTCGATCGCATTGATCATGTAGGTGGGAATTTCGGTTTGCGGTGGTGCAATTCCACAGGTTTTGCCTGCACAACGGGAATGCTCTTTGCCGGAGTCGATCCGAGGGCGGTCGAGGGCTACGGATGTGTTGTTCACCCTTGGCGTGTCAGTGCCGGGACCTACCATCGAAGTACAGCCGCCGAGCCTGATCGAACCCACCGAGGTGATCGTGAGCAACTGGGCCGAACTGACGAACGGAAAACGGATCAAGCGCCTGCGGGGCTCCGACCTGACGCAGCAAGGGCTCGCCGAGGCTGCGGACGTATCGCTCGCCCTGGTGCAGAAAGCCGAGCAAAACCGCGGCGAGTTGTCCGTCGGTTCGCTGCTCAAAATCGCTCACGCGCTGAACGCCGACGTATCCGTGATCTTGGGTCAGCAGGAACCGCGGCGGGGCGCGAGCCGGGACACCAGGGCCGCTCTCCGCAGGCTGTCCGACGCGGTGCACGACAGTGCTCTCGGGGATTGGGACGGTATCGGGGAGCCGAGCACGCTCGGCGATCTGTCGATCGCCCGGGACCGGGTGGGTGTCGCGTACTGGCGCGGCGATTACGGCGAATTGAGTATGCTCATCGCTAAGGTGTTGCTCGAAGGGAGTGTCCGGTACGGGCAGGCGACAGGGCATGAGCGCGAACGGCTGGGGTCGGTCCTCGCCAACACCTACCAGTACGCGTCTTCGGCCGCGATTCTGCTCGGCCAGCGCGATCTCGCCCTGAGCGCCCTCACCTCCGCGCGTCGCCTGGCCGAGGATTCCGGCGATGTTCTCTTGGCCGCGCTCCTGGAATCGACGCTGTCCTGGATCCACTTGCGCAGCGCGAAGGTTTCCCGGGCGGTCGCCGTCGCTGAGCGGGCCGCTCTGCGAATTGAGCCCTCGTTCAGCAAGGCTGCCGGCCCGCAACTCCTCGCGTACGGACGCCTGATGATCTCCGCGGCGGTGGCCGCCTCGCGCAGGGGAGACCCCGTGTCGGCGGATGACTACCTGTCGCAGGCGCATGCGGCAGCGGCGAGGCTTGGTCGTGATGTGACGTCGTACGGCACACATTTCGGTCCTACCGCAGCGAACACCGAAGCGGTGGGGATCGCCGTGGCGCTCGGGAATCACGGAAAGGCACTCAAGCTCGCTTCCCGCACAGAACTGCCGCCCTCCATGCCCAAATTCGCGCGCAACCGCTACAAGCTCGATGTCGCCCTCGCCCACTGTGGGGCCGGCCTCCATGACCAGGCAGGCAACACATTGATCGAGGTGGGGCTCGATGCTCCGGAGTGGGTCAAGCACCAGGCGTTGCCCGGCGTCATC
Source organism: Streptomyces sp. NPDC033221 (assembly GCF_055577005.1). Lineage (NCBI taxonomy): Bacteria > Bacillati > Actinomycetota > Actinomycetes > Kitasatosporales > Streptomycetaceae > Streptomyces > Streptomyces sp. NPDC033221. The sequence continues at coordinate 196,261 of NZ_JBVIQN010000008.1, forward strand.
GGAAAACGCCTGGCGAAGGTGTCGACGGCGCGCGTCCGGAGGATCGGCGAGGTGATCGGCGTGCCCTTGATCGCGTAAGTCGCACGGAGCGTACGAGTCCCGGTCGGCGACCAAGCCCGGCCCTACGCCTCATCCCTTCGCGATGAGCGATCGAACGGTTCGACCCGGGCAGCGACTTTCCGGTTTCCGTGGTGCTCGCCGCCCGTATCGGGGCAAGGGGTGCCAGCCGGGAAGGATGGGGCGGGCGCCTGACAGCCGGGGAGCGGACGGCTGGCCTGGGCGCCGTGCGTGCCCTGTACCACCGCAGACCGAGCCCCTACCCGACCGGCAGCCCAGATCAGGCGGCCCGGTTCGCCGCGCAGGAGAATCGTCGTGGCTTGGGTGGCGTATTGGGGGCGCTGCCGGGATGCCTGTACCTGAGTCACCCGCAAGCCATTGCCCGGGCCGAGTACAAGCCCGCGCAGTTGGCTGTCGCGATCCTCGTAGGGCTCGTGGTGCCGGCCACTCTCATCACAAATGACCCGAGAGAGGCCGCGCAATTCTGCTCCGAAGGTCCGACGATTTACAAGCCGTTGCACGCGGGTGCATATGAGGCCGATGGTGAGCCCGCCGGGATTTGGGCCGCCCCGGTCGGCGCAAAGGAGATCGACGGAGCCGTAAGCCACAGCGCGCACCTGTTCCAGGCGCAGGTCCCTCAAGAAGCGGACGTTCGGGTGGTCGTTGTCGGCGAGCAGGTGTTCTGCGCACGGATCACCGCGCCACCCGGGGTCGTGGACTGGAGAGCCGAGTATCGGAGCCTCACCTATGAGCCGGTGGCCTGTCCGGAGGAGACAGGTGGGGCGTTGGTGCGGTTCCTCGCCGCTTTCGGGCTGAACTTCGGGGCGTTCGACTTCGCCGTGCCCCCGGACGGCACCTGGTGGTTCCTGGAGTGCAATCCCAACGGTCAATGGGCGTGGCTCGAAAGCGCGGCCGGGCTGCCGATCACCAGCGCCATCGCAGACCTGTTGGAGAACGGAGCGAGCCCCCATGCCTGACCCTCTGAACGCGGAACACCTGCGCGCCGACCTGGCGCGGCGCCTGTGCAAGTCCGGTGTCCTGCGCAGCCCCGAATGGGAAGCGGCCGTCATGGCGGTGCCTCGCGAGGCGTTTCTTTCGCGGGGCTGGTTCGAGTATGAGGAGGGGGGCTGGTATCGGCCTGATGGTGTGGGGTCGCCGGGAGGGCTTGCCCGTGTATACGAGGACGACACCCTGGTGACCCAGGTCGCCGGGGGCGTTTTCCCCGATCAGGTCGAGGGGCGCATCGCCGCGGCCCCGTCGTCGTCATCCACCCTGCCGAGTCTGGTTGTGCGGATGCTCGAAGACCTGCGGGCGACCGAGAGGACGCGCGTCCTGGAAGTCGGTACGGGAACGGGTTACTCGACAGCGCTGCTCTGCCATGCCGTCGGCGAGGACAACGTGACCACGGTCGAGGTCGACGCCGAGGTGTCCGCCCGTGCCGGAATGGCCCTTGCGGGCGCCGGCCACTGGCCTGCCCGTGTGGTCGGTGACGGGCTCGCGGGCCACCAGGCGGGCAGCCCGTACGACCGAGTGATCGCTACGTGCGGCGTGCACACCGTACCGGCCGACTGGCTCGCTCAGACCCGGGCCGGTGGTGAGGTCCTGGTCACGGTCGGTGGGTGGATGCACGCGTCCGAACTGGTACGGCTCACGGTCTCCGACGACGGTACGGCCGGCGGCCCCGTCCTCGGTGGTCAGGTCTCGTTCATGCTGGCCCGCCCGCACCTGCCGCCCCCGATGGGGCTCCTGCCGGACCTCGGTGAGGGGGACACGGCGCCCGCCGAACTGGGTGCGGATGCGCTCGATGACTGGACGGCCCGGTTCGTCGCTCAGTTCGCCGCACCGCGTGCCCAGCGGCTCACGCTGGAGCGGGATGGCCGGACGGAACATGTCGTGATCGATGTGGGTGCTGAGGCGTGGGCGGTTGTCTTCCACGACGGCGCACGGTGGATGGTGCGGCAGGGTGGGCCAGCGCGCCTGTGGGACGACATCACGGAGCGCGTGACGCGGTGGCAGGCGTACGGACGCCCGTCGGCCGAGTGCATGCGGCTGTATGTCGGGCCTGAGGGGCAGCGTCTCACCTGGGGGCGGTGACTGGAGGCGACGGGGCGGCGCTCGGGTGGGCGGGCAGCCCTGTCGTGCCGAGGTCGGCCGCCGATGACTTGCTACGCGCCACCCGCCAGCCGGTAAACCGACACATGAGACCTCGACTCGGCTGTGAACTCCCCGCCCTCCCAGTCCGCATGCCGCGACTCCAGCTCGAAGCCGGCCAGCTGGGCCATGAGGTCCGGTTCGGCGGGCCAGATGTAGCGGTGTGGGCTGCGGTCCAGGCGGGCATGGCCGGATGTGTCGTAGTGGAAGTGGTGCGAGATGAGGTGCTGGTTGAGGGGGTCGTAGGTGTCCAGGCCGATGTAGCCGGGCTCGGTCGTCCAGACCACGGCTTGCTGGCCGGGTGGGAGCTGCCGCAGCTCCGGTACCACCAGTTCGATGACGAAGCGGCCGCCCGGCGTGAGGTGGCGGGCGGCGTTGCGGAAGCAGGTGACCTGTTCGGCTTGGGTGAGCAGGTTGGAGATGGTGTTGAAGACGAGGTAGACGAGGCGGAAGGAGCCGGGGGCGGAGCCGGAGTCGGGATCGGGGGCGGAGGCGGTCGCCATGTCGCCGACGATGACCGGGATGGTTTCTTCGTCCGCCTTCGTGCGGAGTTGGGCGATCATCGGCTGGGACAGTTCGACGCCGGTGACCGGTACGCCGTGCCGTGCCAGCGGGACCGCGATGCGGCCGGTGCCGATGGCAAATTCCAGGGCCCGGCCGCCGTCCGCGAGTTCCGCTAGGCGGTGCACGGCGGGCTCCACCACGTCCGCTGCGAACATGCCGGTGCCGGGCGTGTCGTATCGCTGGGCGGTGTCCTCGCCCCACATCTCGTCCTGTCGCATGGCGTACACGATCCTCGCAACGGCCCTCGGAGTCGAAGGGGTGTGTGGCGCCTGCGGGGTGGGAGAGGGGGGAGTCGGTCAGTCCTCGTAGTGCATGCGGTGGGTTTCTTCGACCACCGGGGCCGCAGGGCTCGGCGGCTGCATGCGGCGGCGCTTGAAGATGCTGACGTATGCCGCGATGCCGATGATGCCGACCGCCATCAGGATCAGGCCGACGAGGTGGAGATTGACTCCGGCCATCTGCCAGTCCACCGCGAAGGTCAGGATGCCGCCCAGCGCGAGCAGACCGATGCACCATCCGATGCCCATGGTTGTGCCTCCGTACGCAATTGGATGTTCCGGGCCGGTCGTCGCCCGGGTACCCGGGGCCGGAGGTGCCAATCGCGGGAGAGCACCGGTGGGTTGTTACGGGGGGTGTTACGGGCGGACTGCCTGGTTCACGTCGTATTGCCAGTAAGTGACCTGTGTCCGGGCGTCCACGCGGATGCCGCCGGGCAGCCGTACGTGTGCTCCGGAGCCGGGTATGCCGTGGCCGTGGTGGTCGGTGAAGCCGACGGTCAGGGTGCTCACCTCCCGGCCGGGGGGACGGGAGGAATCGGAGGAGGCGGAGCCTGCCGAGGACGGGGTCAGGGAGGCGTAGGCGGTGCCGCCCGGTGCGAGGGTGAGCGGTCCCCGGGGTGCGGACTTGCCGTGCGGGGCCGCGGTGGGCGTCGCGCCGCCGCCCCGCAGATGCGGGAAGCCGTACAGGTCGCAGGCGGCGTTGGTGGTGTTGGTGACCTGGAGGAGCAGGCGGCCGGGCGGCTGGGGGAGCGGCTTGGCCGCGATCACCACCTTCGAGGGGTCGCAGGCCGGGTGGCTGCCGCTGCTGGCCGTCCGGTCGGTACGCGAACCGCTCGGCATCCCGGGGCCCAGCGGCTCGTCCGCGCCGCCGGAGTCCTTGCCGAAGGGGTGGAACGGTTTGGCGTCGCTGGTCTTCAGCGCCTCCTGCCCGCCGCAGGCGGTGAGCAGGCCCAGCGCGGCCACTGCCGTGAGCCCGGCGGCAGCGGTGCGCAGCATACGGGTACGGGCACGCCCGCCGTCGGCACGGCGGCGGGCGCGGTGGGCGGTGGCGGCCTCCGTAACGGTGTGGCGCGGCATGGGGTCTCCCGGGGTCGCTGCGTTTACTGCATGGTGTGGTGCCACCCTGACGTGCTCCCCTGCCGCCTGGCTAACGCTTCCCTAACGGAACCGGTGCAGTGTCGCCAAGAGCACTCAGCACGGGCCGCCGGAGACGGTGCGCAGCGCGCCGCCGGCGTTCTCGTCGTCGGTGCCGAGCACGCCGTGGCGGGAGTGCGGCAGGCACGCCAGAGCTTCGATCTTGTGGCCGGCGTAGCGGCTCAGGGGCTCCGGCGCCTTCCGTACGGACAGCCGTACCGCGCCCTTGCGGTCGACGCTCACCGTACCCGCGTCGTAGAGGGCGGAGGCGAAGGGGCCGTCATTGCCGGTGTCCGAGGCCGAGGAGACCGTGAGCGCGCCGGACGCGGAGATCTTCAGGTCGCTGATGTGCCGTACGTGCTCGGCGGGGTACGGCGCGCGGAACGTCGCCGTGACCGGGGCGGAGAAGGTGTGGCGGGCGAGGTCCAGCCGGGCGGCGCGCAGGGTGCCGGGGCGGCTGTCCTGGCCGCGGTCGGCCCAGACGGCGACGAGCCGGTGTGCCTGGACGGAGAGCGCGAAGCCCTCGTAATTGTCGTCCTTCGAGGCGCCGGGGACGGTGAAGGTGCCGAGGGTGCGCGCGGCCGTCGCGTCCGCGTTCAGGCGCAGGTGGTGGCCCGTGCCGTCGCTGGACAGGGCGACGTACTCACCGGGCCGGCCGGGGACCGCGTCGAGCGCCTCCAGGTCGGTGGGTATCTCGCTGCCCTTCCAGGTCAGCGGGCGGACCTGGGGGCGGTCGCCGGCGCGCAGGCGTATGGCGGCCAGCCGGTTCTCGCCGGGCTTCTTGTTGTCGCGGGCGACGAGCAGATCGGTGCGGCCCGCCCGGGAGCCCGGTACGGCGGCGATGCCGCTGACCCCCGATGTGATGCCGTCGCCCACCTGCTGCCAGGCGGGGGCGGCGGTCCGCGCGGTGGCGGTGTGGGCGGCGACGAGGGACGCCGTACAGGCGAGGGCGGCGGCCGCGGCCGTGTACCGGCTCCGGCGGCTTGTGATCATGCGCATCCGCAGACGGTAGGGGGTACCGGCCGGGAAGGGAACACTTCGCGGGCAGGGGTGGGGACGGATGAGGAACGGGGGCTTCCGGAAGGACCGGGTTCGTCAAATCATGTCCGGTTTGGCCCCCGCCTGCCCCTCAACCCCCGTTCCGACTCCCGCCGTTCCCCCCGCCCGGCCCCTCGTCGCGCGCGAACAGCTGGGTCAGGGTGCTGATCGTGTAGACGTCGGTGGCCTCCTCGTCGACCAGGTGCATCTCGGTGAGCCGGTCCAGGCCGTCCTGGATGTCCTCCGGGTCGGAGCCGGCCAGGGCCGCCGCGACGGACGCGTTCAGATGTCCGTCGGCGTTCGCGGCGAGTGCTCTGAGCAGGCGTGCGTCGTCCGCCGAGAGGCGGGCCACGGACATCCGCAGGGCCGCCGCCACGCCGGTGTCCTCGGCGGACAGCAGCGCCAGGCGCCGCCGTTCGTCGCGCAGGGCGGCGGCCAGGCGGGCCAGCCGCCAGCGCGGGCGGGCCGTCAGCTGGGCGGCGGCCGCGCGCAGGGCCAGGGGCAGCCCGTCGCACAGTGCGACCAGTTCCTGTGCGGCGTCCGGGTCGTCGGCGACCCGTTCTGCGCCGAGCATCGCCCCGAGCAGCGCGCAGCCCTCGGCCGCGCCGAGCGCCTGGACGGGCACCGGCCGGGCGACGTCGGTGGCGACCAGGCCGTCCAGGCGGCTGCGGCTGGTCACGACCGTCGCGCAGTGCGCGCCGCCGGGCAGCAGCGGGCGTACCTGTGCGGAGCTCTGCGCGTTGTCCAGGACGACCAGCAGCCGGCGTTCGGCCACCAGCGACCTGAAGAGCGCGGAGGCCGACTGCGCGGACGTCGGTACGCGCTCCGGGGGCGTACCGAGCGCGAGCAGGAAGTCCCGCAGGATCTCGACCGGTTCGGCCGCCGCGCGCTCGTTGAAGCCGCGCAGGTCCGCGAAGAGCTGGCCGTCGGGGAAGGCCCCGGCGTACGTGTGGGACCACTGCACCGCGCAGGCGGTCTTGCCGACACCGGCCGGTCCGGTGACGACGGCGAGCGGACTCTCGCCGGGTACGGCGGACTGCACCACGTTGGTCAGGGCGGCGAGTTGCTGCTCGCGGCCCAGGAAGCGGGCGGGCGGCCGGGGCAGCAGGCGGGGTACGGCGGGCGGGCCGGTGGTCCGGCCGGTCGAGCCGCCCGCGGGGCCGCGGCCGCCCTGGGCGGGTACGCGAGGGTCGGCGGCGGGCGTGCGCGGATCCCTGGCGGGTTCGCTGCCCGCCGGGGCCGCGCCGCCCGACACCTGTCCCGCGGTATCCGCCGGTCCGGACGTGCCGCCCCGGCCGGCGCCGGACGCCGCGTCCCGGGCGGAACCGCGGCTCCCCGCTTCCTCCGCGCGCAGGATCTCCTCGTACGCGCCCTTCAGCCGCGCCCCCGGGCCGACGCCCAGTTCCTCGTCGAGCAGCCGCCGGGTCCGGTGGAACCACTCCATCGCGTCCGACTGCCGCCCGGTACGGAACAGCGCGCGCATCAGCTGGGCGACCATCCCCTCCCGCAGCGGATTGTTGACCGCGGCCGTGTAGAGGATCGCCGCGGCCTGTTCGTGCTCGCCGAGCGCGCCGTGCGCCCGCGCCAGCGCCTCGGTCGCCGTCAGCCGCTGCTCCTCCAGGGCGTGCGCGGCGGCGGCGAACGGCGGGCTGGTGACGGTGCCGGTGAGCGCCGGGCCGCGCCACAGCCCGAGGGCCTCGCGCAGCAGCGGCACCGCGTCGCGGGGCGCCGCCTCGGGGCGGGCCAGCGTGACCAGTTCGGCGAACCGGTGGGCGTCGATCAGTTCCTCGGGCAGGCGCAGCAGGTACGCCGATCCGTGGGTGGCCAGCTCGATGCCGTACGCCTCGGCACCGCCCCCGGCCAGCGTCGCGCGCAGCCGCGAGACGTGGCCCTGGACGACCGTACGGGCGTGTTCGGGTGGCTCCTCCTCCCAGAGCGAGTCGATCAACTGCTCCAGCGGAACGGTGGTGTTGGGCTGCAGCAGCAGCAACGCCAGCACGCTGCGCCGCTTGGCGGGCCCGAGCGCCAGCTCACCGGAACCGGTGGCGACGGATATCGGGCCCAGCAGGGAGAAGTCCAACTCAGCCCTCCAGGAAGGCCGTCAGGGCGCTCGCCAGCAGGTGCGGGTCCTCGCTGCCGCACAGCTCGCGCGCCGAATGCATCGACAGGATGGCAACACCGATGTCGACCGTGGCGATTCCGTGCCGGGCGGCCGTGATGGGCCCGATGGTGGTGCCACAGGGCATCGCGTTGTTCGAGACGAAGGACTGCCACGGCACGCCGGCCCGCTCGCAGGCGTCCGCGAAGACCGCGCGGCCGCTGCCGTCGGTGGCGTAGCGCTGATTGACGTTGACCTTCAGGATCGGGCCGCCGTTGGGCATCGGGTGGTGGCCGGGGTCGTGCCGCTCGGTGTAGTTGGGATGCAGGGCGTGGCCGGTGTCGGAGGACAGGCAGACCGTGCCGGCGAAGGCGCGGGCGCGGTCCTCGTACGAGCCGCCGCGGGCGAAGACCGAACGTTCCAGCACCGTACCGAGCAGCGGGCCGTCGGCGCCGGTGTCGGACTGGCTGCCGTTCTCCTCGTGGTCGAAGGCGGCGAGCACCGGGATGTACGGCGGCTCCTCGTCGGCGGTGGCGACCGCCGCCAGCGCGGCCGTACCGGCGTGCACGGACAGCAGGTTGTCCATCCGCGGCCCGGCCACCAGCTCGCGGTCGCGGCCGAGGTAGGCGGGCGGCTCGATGCTGTGGAGCATCAGGTCCCAGCCGCGTATGTCACCGGCGGGCACCCCGATCTCCTCCTCCACGAAGGCCACCAGGTCGCCCTCGCGCACCTCGCCCAGGCCCCAGATCGGGGTCATGTGACGCTGTTTGTCCAGCTTGAGGCCGTCGGCGTTGACCGAGCGGTCCAGGTGGACGGCGAGCTGCGGCACCCGCATCAGCGCGCGGTCGACGTTGACCAGCCGGCTGCTGCCGTCGCGCAGCGTGACCCGGCCGCTCAGGCCCAGGTCGCGGTCGAGCCAGGTGTTGAGCAGGGTGCCGCCGTACACCTCGACGGCGACCTGCCGCCAGCCGCGGTTGCCGGTGTCCGGAATCGGTTTGACGCGCAGATTGGGCGAGTCGGTGTGTGCGCCGACAATTCGGTACGGAGTGGCTGCCGTGGCGCCCTCCGGGACGAACCAGGCGATGATCGCCCCGCCGCGCAGGACGTACTTGCCGCCGCTCTCCCCGTCCCAGGCGTCGGTCTCGGCCACCTGCCTGAAGCCCGCTTTCTCCAGCCGCTCGGCCGCGTTGGCCACCGCGTGGTACGGCGAGGGGGCTGCGGCGAGGAAGGACATCAGGTCGTCGGTGTGGCCGCGGTCGAAGCGGGCGGAATGGCTCATGGTTTCAGCATAAGGAGTAGCGGGAGCCCTTCCCTGGTATGCGAATCCCCATGCATCACGGTATGGGAACCTCGGTGCCCTTTCGGGCAGCCCGGCGGCCGGCCGGGGGCGGCCTCGCGCACGGCCCGGGCGGCGCCACGTACAGCCCCGCGCACGGTTCCGCTTACGGTGCTCGCCGCGCCGCCGGTTCACCGCGTACGGGACGACGATGCCCGCCTCCCCGGGGGATGGGAGGCGGGCAACGCCAGTCTGGCGCGCTTGTCTGAGAAGGCGGTGAGAGCGTTCCGGAGGCCGTACTTTTCCGGACGGGCTTTACGCCGCCCTTAGAACGCCCTCAGTGCGCGCCCCGCCCCTCGGGTCACCTCAGAACGCGGCCTCGTCCAGCTCCATCAGCGACTGGTCGACGGTCTCGGCCAGGCCACGCTGCACGGACACGCCCGGCAGCACGTTGTGGGCGAAGAACTTCGCCGCCGCGATCTTGCCCTCGTAGAACGGCTTGTCCTTGTTGGAGGCGCCCGCCAGCTTCTCGCTCGCGACCGCGGCGCCCTTCAGGAGCAGGTAGCCGATGACGACGTCGCCGGAGGCCATCAGCAGGCGGGTGGTGTTCAGGCCCACCTTGTAGATGGACTTCACGTCCTTCTCGGTCGCCGCGAGGTCGGTCAGCATCGCGCCGACGATCGCCTCCAGGTCGGCGGCGGCCTTGGCCAGCTCGCCGCGGGCCGCCTCCAGCGCCTCGCCGCCGACGGCCTCCGCGAGGAACTTCTTGATCTCCTCGGAGAGCGCGGTCATCGCCTGGCCCTGGTCCCGGACGATCTTCCGGAAGAAGTAGTCCTGGCCCTGGATGGCGGTGGTGCCCTCGTAGAGGGTGTCGATCTTGGCGTCGCGGATGTACTGCTCGATCGGGTACTCCTGGAGGTACCCGGAGCCGCCGAAGGTCTGCAGCGACTGGGCCAGCTGCTCGTAGGACTTCTCCGAGCCGTAGCCCTTGACGATCGGCAGCAGCAGGTCGTTCAGGCGGGTCGCGGCGGAGGCGTCCTCGCCGGCGGCCTCCTTGGCGATGATCTCGTCCTGGACGGTCGCGGTGTAGAGCACCAGGGCGCGCATGCCCTCGGCGTACGCCTTCTGCGTCATCAGCGAGCGGCGCACGTCGGGGTGGTGGGTGATGGTGACGCGCGGCGCGGTCTTGTCCGTGAAGGCGGCCAGGTCCGGGCCCTGCACGCGCTCCTTGGCGTACTCCAGGGCGTTGAGGTAGCCGGTGGAGAGGGTGGCGATGGCCTTCGTGCCGACCATCATCCGCGCGAACTCGATGATCTTGAACATCTGGCGGATGCCGTCGTGCTTCTCGCCCAGCAGCCAGCCCTTGGCCGGGTGGTTGGCGCCGAAGGTCATCTCGCAGGTGTTGGAGGCCTTCAGTCCCATCTTGTGCTCGACGTTGGTGGCGTAGGCGCCGTTGCGCTCGCCCAGCTCGCCGGTCTCCCAGTCGAAGTCGTACTTCGGCACGATGAACAGCGACAGGCCCTTGGTGCCCGGACCGGCACCCTCGGGACGGGCCAGCACGAAGTGCACGATGTTCTCGGACATGTCGTGCTCACCGGAGGTGATGAAGCGCTTCACGCCCTCGATGTGCCAGGAGCCGTCCGCCTGCTGTGTGGCCTTGGTACGGCCGGCGCCGACGTCCGAACCCGCGTCGGGCTCGGTCAGCACCATGGTGGAGCCCCACTGCTTGTCCACCATCAGCTGGGCGATCTTGTGCTGCTCCTCGGTGCCCTCCTCGTGGAGCACGCCCGCGAAGGCCGGGCCGGAGGCGTACATCCAGATCGCCGGGTTGGCGCCCAGGATGGTCTCGGCGAAGGCCCACAGCAGGGAGCGCGGCGCGGTGGTGCCGCCGATCTCCTCCGGGATGCCCAGGCGCCACCACTCGGCGTCCATGTACGCCTGGTAGCTCTTCTTGAAGGTGTCGGGAACCGGCGCGGTGTTGGTGTCCGGGTCGAAGACCGGCGGGTTGCGGTCGGTGTCGGCGAAGGAGTCCGCCAGCTCGTTCTCGGAGAGCCGGGCGATCTCGCTCAGCACGCTCTTGGCGGTGTCGACGTCCATCTCCGCGAACGGTCCGGTGCCGTACACGGCGTCGCGGCCGAGCACCTCGAAGAGGTTGAACTCGATGTCGCGGAGATTCGACTTGTAGTGGCCCATGGGTACGGCTCCGTAAGGTTCGGGAGGAGACCCACCGCTTGGAAGCGAGGGACCTCAAAACGCAATACCAGCAAGTAGCTACGATGATGCTACCCGTCGGTAATAAGAAGCAACCCCTGACCGCCCATCTGTGACGAGCGTCCCTGGGCGGCGCCAGGGCCCCTGCGGTACGCCTCCGGGGCCGCGGGACCCTTTCCGTGCGCCACGGGAGGGGCCGGGCAGCCCGGCCGGACGCCCCTCACCGCCACTGCTGCGACGAGTCGCTGGTGGTCACCTGGCACACGGCGGGCTTGCCCGGCCCCGGAGACTTCCCCGAGGCCACCTGGCGCTGGCCGTCGAGCAGGATCCGGCAGGAGGCCGTGCCGTCCCCGGCCGGGCGTACCTCCAGCCACGCCTCCTCGCCGCCGTCCACGACCACCGTCTCGCGCCAGGGCAGCCGCTTCCCGCCGGCCGTCTCCTCGCGCTGGTCGCCGTCGCCCGAGTGCCGGTAGCGCACCTCGGTGGCGCGCGGCGGCCCTCCCGTGGAGCTCGCCTCGTACGTCAGGGACCAGGCGGCGTGCGCGTCCCTGAGCTGAATGGCGCCGAAGAGCATCAGGCCGCAGGCGCTCACGGCGGTGACGGTGAGCAGCACGCCACCGCGGGTGATGCGCGGCTTCGGTCGGTCGCGGTCGGTCATCGGTGTGTGGCCTCGATCGGTCGGACGGGCTCAGGGCTCTTCAAACGTAGCGGCGTATGTGCCGCGCCGACTCAGTACGCTGTGCCGCATGTACGGCTACGACCAGAACGCGGGCGCCGGGCAGCAGCAGTACGGTGCGCCCCCGCCGCAGCACCCGGCCCCCGGCGGCTACGGCGAGCAGCCCCTCTACCCCGAGCCGTCCCCGCCCTCCCTCGCTGACGCGGTGCGGGCCTTCACCACCGGCTCGATGTCGGCGGAGGACTTCCAGGGCATCTTCTCCACCTCCAAGGTCTACTGCCCACGCGGCGACAACCCCGGGTTCCTGGCGCTGCACAACACCCAGCAGCCGGTCATCCCGATGTTCACCTCGCTCAAGGAACTGCGCCGGTACGCGGGCAAGGAGTCCAAGTACTTCGTGATCACCGGCGCCGAGGTCCTGGACCTGCTTCCCACCGGCTACGGCTTCGTCCTGGACATGGAGGGCGACCACCGCATGGTCTTCGACGCCAAGTCGGTGGAGCAGATGGTCGACTTCGCGATGCGCCGGATGTACGGCTGACGCACGCCGGGCGGCGGCTCCGTACGGTGCCGCCGCGCTCGTCCCGCTCCGCTGCCGCTGCCGCTGCCGCGCCCGTCAGTCCAGTCCGGCCTGTGCCTTCGCCACCAGCTTTCCGTCGGAGAAGGTGAGCGAGGCGCTGCCCAGCCCGTCGGCGGCCGTGCAGGTGTAGCCGGTCGCCGAGCTGCCCGCGATGTCGGTGTCGGAGTTCTTCTCGCACCTCCCCGCGACGGCCAGCGCTTCCTTCTCGGTCATCCCGGTCCGCAGCCGGTCGTACTTCTCCTTCGTCATCGACCCCTTCGCGGCCTCGTCGCCGCCGAGCCCCACCTGGCCCTTGGCGGCCAGCCGCCCGTCGCTGAAGGTGAACGTCGCCGCGCTGAACAGCCCGGTGCCCTGGCACGTCAGCACCTTGCCCCGGACGCCCGCCACCTCGTCCTCCGCCGAGGACTCGCAGGGGCCGGTGATCGCGGTGACCTGCTGTTCGGTCATGCCGGTACGGACCCGGTCGTACATCTCCTTGGTGATCTTGCCCTGCCCGGCGGAGGCGGAGGCGGACGGCGAACCGGAAGAGCCGGAGCCGCTCTCGTCCTTGCCGCCGCCGGAACCGCCGACCGAGACGGCCACCACGATGATCACGATCACCACCGCGACGGCCGCGGCGATGCCGCAGGTCATACAGCCCTTGCGGCGCTTGCGTCCAGGTGGCGGCGGCGGTGGTGACGCGTACGGCGAGCCGGGCGGTGCCGGCTGTCCCTGGTCCGAGGCTGCCGGGGGACCCTGGCCCGGCTGCCTCCACCCTTCTCCACGGCCCGTCGGGTCCGGGGCGGATGCACCCATGCGTCCAGAGTGCTCGCCTCTCGCGCCCGGCGCGAGAGGCGAGCGTGTGCCGGAAGTGGTGCGCTGCGTACCGCTTCCGTGCGCCGCTGTGACCTGCGCTTTTCCCGCTGCGAGCCGGTGGGGAATGAGCGACGCCTTGCAGGTTGTTCAGAGTTCAACTAAGTTGAATGTCGAACGACCGAGGAGGCCGTCATGCCCGCAGTGACCGTAGAGAACCCGCTGACCCTGCCGCGCGTGGCGGCGCCCGCCGGCGCCCGGCCGCGGGCGGTGCTCGCGGTGTCCACCGCGCCCGGCGGCTTCGAGGGGGAGGGCTTTCCGGTACGCCGTGCCTTCGCCGGCATCGACTACACGTACCTGGATCCGTTCATCATGATGGATCAGATGGGCGAGGTGGAGTACGCGCCGGGCGAGCCCAAGGGCACCCCCTGGCACCCGCACCGCGGCTTCGAGACCGTCACGTACCTGATCGACGGCAGCTTCATCCACCGCGACTCGCACGGCGGCGGTGGCGTGATCAACGACGGCGACACCCAGTGGATGACGGCGGGCTCCGGTCTGCTGCACATCGAGGCGCCGCCGGAGGACCTGGTCATGACGGGCGGGCTCTTCCACGGCCTCCAGCTGTGGGTGAACCTGCCCAAGAAGGACAAGATGATGGCGCCGCGCTACCAGGACATCGGCGGCGGCCAGGTCAAGCTGCTGACCTCGGCGGACGGCGGCGCGCTGCTGCGGCTGATCGCGGGCGACATCGACGGTCACGAGGGCCCGGGCATCACCCACACCCCGATCACGATGATGCACGTCTCGGTCAATCCCGGTGCCGAGGTGACCATCCCCTGGCGTTCGGACTTCAACGCGCTGGCGTACGGGCTGGCCGGACGTGGCGCCGCGGGCCCGCTCGGGCGGCCGTTCCGTACCGGACAGGCCGTCGTGTTCGGCCCCGGCGGCGACTCGCTCACCATCCGGGCGGACGCCACGCAGGAGTCCCGCAGCCCCAACCTGGAGGTCGTGCTGCTCGGCGGGCAGCCGATCCGCGAGCCGATGATGCACTACGGCCCGTTCGTCATGAACAGCCACGCCGAGCTGGCCCAGGCCTTCGAGGACTTCCAGGCCGGACGGCTGGGGACGGTGCCGGCCGACGCTCACTGAGCACGGCCGATGGCCACTGGGCCGGGCGGGTACGGGGGCCGCCGTCGGCCCCCGTACCCGCCCTCGCCCGTATCAGGGCCGCATCCGCTCGCGGCGGAATGCCGCCGCACACCGGCGGCCCCGTGATCCACTGGCAGGGTGCGAAACGATCTGAGATCCCCGGACCGTCAGCCACTGCTCCCGGCCGCCGCCCGCCGCGCCGCGGCCTGGTGCGGCGTGGGCCTGCTCGTGGCCGCCGTGGCGGCCGTCGGCGTCTGGCTGTGTGTGACCCTGAGCGCCGCCGTCACCCCCGTCCTGCTGGCGCTGCTCGGCAGCGCGCTGCTGGGGCCGGTCTACCGGCGGCTGGTGGCGATGAAACTCAACCGTTCACTGGCCGCCGGGCTGACCTGCGCGCTGCTGATCGTGGTGGTCGGCGGCGCCGGGTACATCGTCGTCAGCGCGCTGATCGACACCGGTGACCAGATCATCGCCTCGCTCAAGGACGCCGCCAAGGAGGTGTCCCGGCACTTCGGCGCCGCGGGCACCTCACTGGACGACATCGTCTCCAACGCCAAACCCCTGATAGGAAAGTTCGGCGGCACCGCGGCCACCGGCGTCCTGGAGGGTGTCGGCGTCGTCGCGGCCTCCCTCGCCGCCTCCGTACTGGCCCTGTTCCTGACGTTCTTCTTCCTGCGCGACTCCGACAAGGCCGTCCGCGCCCTGCACGACTGGGCGCCCGGCGACTCCGGTCCCGGCCTGGAGCAGATGGCCCGCCGCGGCTTCCAGGCCATCGAGGGCTTCATGCGCGGTACGACGCTGATCGCGCTGATCGACGCCATCGGCATCACCGTCGGCCTGCTGATCCTCCAGGTGCCCGGCGCGTTCGGGCTGGGTGCGCTGGTCTTCGTCGGCGCCTACATCCCGTACCTGGGCTCGTTCCTGTCCGGCTCGGTGGCCGTGCTGGTCGCGTTCGCCGACGACCGCGGCCCGGCCATCGCGATCTGGACGCTGGGCATCGTCCTGGTGGTGTTCTTCCTGGAGGGCCACATCCTCCAGCCGATCGTGCAGAGCCGTACGGTCCAGATGCACCCGGCGATCGTGATGCTGGCGATCACCGCGGGTGCCAGCGTCGCCGGGGTCATGGGGATGCTGCTGTCCGTGCCGCTGACCGCGGCGGCGTTCGGCGTGCTCTCGGAGCTGCGCCGGCACTACGCCGCGGGCTCGGGCAGCGAGTCGTCGGAGAAGGCGTCCAGGTCCGGCAGCGACGGCTCCGTACCGTCCACCGCGTCCTCGTAGAGCTCGAACCACGTCGACTTGCCGTCGCCGCGCGGGTCCACGCCCCACGCCCCCGCCAGCAGCTCCATCAGAACCAGGCCGCGCCCCGAGGACGCCAGCTCGCCCGGGGTGCGGCGATGCGGCAGCTCGTCGCTGCTGTCGGCGACGTCGACCCGGATGCGGCGGCGGCCGTGCTCGCCGGTGATCTCCGCGACCAGCAGCGCGTCGCCGTCCGTGTGCATCAGCACGTTGGTGACCATCTCGGAGACCATCAGGACGGCCGAGTCGACCTGGTCCTCGTCGGTCCAGTCGTGCAGCACGTCCCGCACCTGGTTGCGGGCCTCCGCTATCCGCTCGGGCTCGGCCTGCTTGACGGTCAGCACCGTACGGCGGACGGGCCGGTGCGCGTCCGTGCCGCCCGTACCGACCCCGCAGCTGCCGCCCGCGCGGCACAGCAGCAGCATGGCTATGTCGTCCTCGCGGCGGTCCATGAACGGGCCGGTGGTGTGGTACGACGGCGGGCCGTGCACGGCCTGGACGAGGGCGTCGGCGAGCTTCTCCAGGCCCGCCGCGTCCTCCAGCGTCGGCGCGACCACGTCCGTGGCGTTCCCGGCCGGGTCCTCGGCCCCGTACGTCTCGATGACGTCGCGCAGCCGCGCCCAGCCCGACTCCAGGTCGTGCCCGCCGGTCTCGATCAGCCCGTCCGTACAGACCAGCATCGTCTCGCCGGGCTCCAGGACGAGCCGGGTGGTCGGATAGTCGGTGTCCGGGACGATGCCCAGCGGCAGGCCGCCCGCGGTGGGCCGGACCAGTACGGTCCCGTCGGCCATCCGGATGGTCGGGTCGGGGTGCCCGGCCCGCGCGATGTCCAGCAGGCCGGTCGCCGGGTCCACCTCGATGTAGAGGCAGGTGGCGAAGCGCGGGTCCTCGCCGCCGAACTCGGTGTCGTTGATGCCGGACAGGAAGCGGGAGGCGCGGGAGAGCACCGCGTCGGGGTGGTGGCCCTCCGAGGCGTAGGCGCGCAGGGCGATCCGCAGCTGTCCCATCAGGCCCGCGGCCCGTACGTCGTGGCCCTGTACGTCGCCGATGACCAGCGCGATCCGGCCGGACGGCAGTGTGATCATGTCGTACCAGTCGCCGCCGACCTCCAGGCCGCCACCGGTCGGCACGTACCTGGCCGCCACCGTCATGCCGGGGATGTCCGGCTGCACGGTCGGCATCATGCTGCGCTGCAGGCCGTCGGTCAGCTCGCGCCGCGACTCCTGGTCACCGGCCCGGGCCAGCGCCTGGGCGAGCATCCGGGCGACGGTGGTGAGCACCGAGCGCTCGTCGGGGGTGAAGGAGACGGGGGTGCCGAAGCCGGCCATCCAGGCGCCGATCGTGCGGCCCGCGCTCACCAGCGGCAGGAAGGCCCAGGACGTGCGGTTGAAGGGCTCGGCCAGCGGCCAGGTGGCGGGGTAGCGGCGGCGGTAGTCCTCGGGGGTGGGCAGGTAGACGGCGCGGCCGGTCCGTACCACCTCGGCGGCCGGGTACTCGGTGTCCAGCGGCATGTCGACGAAGGGCGCGATGTCGCCCTGCTTGTGCCCGTGGTGGCCGATGACGGAGATCCGGTCGGCCTCGATGCCGAAGACCGCCAGGCCGTCCGGGCTGAAGCCGGGCATCGACAGGCCGGCGGCGACGCGCAGCACCTCGGCGGTGGAGTGCGCCTCGGCGAGCGCGCGGCCGGCGTCCAGCAGGAACGCCTCGCGGGAGCGGCGCCAGTCGCCGGAGGGCGGGGCGTGCGGGGAGGCGGTGCCGGGCTGGTCTTCGGGGATCTCCTGGAGGGTGCCGACCAGCTCGAAGTCGGTGTGGTCGGTCTCGCTGCGCAGGAAGGCCCGGGAGCGGCTGCGTACGGTGCGCAGCACCCGGCCCTCGTGGTCCATCACGCGCAGCCGGACCTCGGCGATGGTGCTTTCGGTGACGGCGAGGTTCACGATGCCGGTGATCTCGGCGAAGTCGGCCGGGTGGAGGCGGGAGCGCACCGCGGCCTCGGACAGCTCGGCGGGCTCCGCGGGCAGCCCGAGCAGCCGGGCGGTCTCGGCGTCGAGGGTCACCTGGTCCGAGACGTTGTCCCAGCGCCACAGGCCGGTCGCGGTGGCGGCCAGGAGGTCCTTGGTGCGCATTGCATCACTTTATGTGGGTTTGAGGGGACCCGACCAGCGCGGCGGGCACGAGGCACGCCCATCATCCCATGCCGATTCTGACGCGTATATGACAACGAAGGGCGATGGGGTGACCGGTAACCTGGAGCGGAAACTGTCACATCTCAACTTGCGACGACTTGGATGAGCGATGCATCGGTACCGGTCCCATAACTGTGGCGAGCTCCGAGCCGCGGACGTCGACACCGACGTCCGCCTCAGCGGCTGGCTGCACAACCGACGTGACCTGGGCGGCATCCTCTTCATCGATCTGCGCGACCACTACGGTCTGGTCCAGCTCGTCGCCCGCCCCGGCACCCCCGCCAACGAGGCGCTCGGCTCGCTGACCAAGGAGTCCGTCGTCCGTATCGACGGCAAGGTCAGCGCGCGCGGCGCGGACAACGTCAACCCCGACCTGCCCACCGGCGAGATCGAGGTCGAGGTCACGGCCGTCGAGGTGCTGGGCGCCGCCGAGCAGATCCCCTTCACGATCAACGCCGAGGACGGCGTCAACGAGGAGAAGCGCCTCGAATACCGCTTCCTCGACCTCCGCCGCGAGCGGATGCACCGCAACCTGATGCTGCGCACCGCCGTCATCTCCGCCATCCGGCACAAGATGACCGCGCTCGGCTTCAACGAGATGGCGACGCCGATCCTGTCCGCGACCTCCCCCGAGGGCGCCCGCGACTTCCTCGTCCCGTCCCGCCTGCACGCCGGCAAGTTCTACGCGCTGCCGCAGGCCCCGCAGCAGTTCAAGCAGCTGCTGATGATCGCGGGCTTCGACCGCTACTTCCAGATCGCCCCCTGCTTCCGCGACGAGGACGCCCGCGCCGACCGCTCGCCGGGCGAGTTCTACCAGCTCGACGTCGAGATGAGCTTCGTCGAGCAGGAGGACGTCTTCGGCCCGATCGAGCAGCTGATGACCGAGCTGTTCACCGAGTTCGGCGGCGGCCGCACGGTCACCTCGCCGTTCCCGCGCATCCCCTTCCGCGAGGCGATGCTCAAGTACGGCTCCGACAAGCCGGACCTCCGCGCCGAGCTGGAGCTCGTCGACGTCTCCTCGGTCTTCGCCGGCTCCGGCTTCAAGGCCTTCGCCGACAAGCACGTCCGCGCCCTGGCCGTGCCGGACACCGCCGACCAGCCGCGGAAGTTCTTCGACCAGATGGGTGACTTCGCCGTCCAGCAGGGCGCGAAGGGCCTGGCGTGGGTCCGCGTCGGCGAAGAGGACACCCTCACCGGCCCGATCGCCAAGTTCCTCACCGAGGACGACGTGAAGGCCCTGGTCGAGGCCCTGGACCTGAAGCCCGGCTCCGCCGTCTTCTTCGGCGCCGGCGAGTTCGACGAGGTCTCCAAGATCATGGGCGCGGTCCGCGTCGAGGCGGCCAAGCGCACCGGCCACTTCGTCGACGGCGAGTTCCGCTTCTGCTGGATCGTCGACTTCCCGATGTTCGAGAAGGACGAGGACACCGGCAAGATCGAGTTCTCCCACAACCCGTTCTCCATGCCCCAGGGCGGCCTGGAGGCACTGGAGACCAAGGACCCGCTGGACATCCTCGCCTGGCAGTACGACATCGTCTGCAATGGCGTCGAGCTGTCCTCCGGCGCCATCCGCAACCACGAGCCGGACGTCATGTACAAGGCGTTCGCCATCGCCGGTTACGACAAGGACACCGTCGAGGCCGAGTTCGGCGGCATGCTCCGCGCCTTCAAGTTCGGCGCCCCGCCGCACGGCGGCATCGCCCCCGGCGTCGACCGCATCGTCATGCTCCTCGCCGACGAGCCCAACATCCGCGAGACCATCGCCTTCCCGCTCAACGGCAACGCCCAGGACCTGCTCATGGGCGCGCCGAGCGAGGTCGAGGAGTCGCGGCTGAAGGAACTGCACCTGTCGATCCGGAAGCCGCAGGTCAAGTAGTTCGTTCGTACGTGCGAAGGGCCCGCGATCAGATGATCGCGGGCCCTTTCGCGTGCCACGCTGCGGGCATGACGCAGCTCGCGGAGAATCCGGTCGTGGTGTACAGGGAAGACGTACGGTGGAAGGCACCACCGACCCCGGAGGAGACCGACGTGGGCGTCGTCGAAGAGCACGCGAGTGTCCTGAGCCAGGAGCAGTTCGAGGAGCTGGCTCGCCTCGCTGTGCGTGTGGAAGAGGCGCTGCGTCTGGAATTCATCAACGGGAAGATCGGGGAAAAGGCGTTGCCGGACGGCGATCACGGGCGGATCATCCAGTGGCTGACACGCTTGTGTATTCAGGCCAACGCCGATTGGTGGTTGCATGGGGACCAGGGCCTGCGAGTTGAGACGTACCGTAACGGCAATGCCCGCCCCGACGTCTGCCTCGCGCCGAGCGACAACTTCGTCGGCCAGGGCGAGTGGGCGGATGCCGACGGAGTGCTCATGGCCGTCGAGGTCACGTCCCGCGACCACGACACCAATCGCCGGGACCGCGTGGAGAAGCCGAAGGCATACGCCGAGACCGGCATCCCGGTGTACCTGCTGATCGACCGGGACACCTGCGAGGTCAAGGTGCACTCGCAGCCCGATGGCGGCCGCTACGAGATGCTCTTGACGGTGCCGTTCGGGAAGACGGTCACCCTGCCGGACCCGGTGGGCATCGACCTGGACACCGAGCCGCTGAAGGACTGGGTGCGCTGAGGCGGCGTATCGGCGAGGGGCCCGTAGTGGACACCAACGCACTCAGCAAGATGTGGCAGGAACTGGACGTGCCTGATGGCCTGCACGTCGAGCTGCTCGACGGTGAACTGGTCGTGCAAGCCAACCCGGGTCACTTCCATGACCTCCCCGGACGTACCTTCGTGCGCCACACTCCGGAGCCGTTCGAAGCGTGGAGCGAGCGCGGCGTACTGGTGGCCGACGATTACCGACCCCGTGCAGACACCGTCATCATCCGCTCTGGGGACCGGCCGGCTCCCGACTCCGCAGAGGCGGACTGGCCGCCGCAAATCGTTCTCGCCGTCGTAGAGACGGTCTCCACGACCCGTACGGCCATCAAGCGCGACTGGGAGGACAAGCGCGAGCGCTACGCCGAGGCCGGCATTCCCGTCTACCTGATCGTGGACCCCAACGACGCCACCTGGCACCTGCTCCAGCTCGACGGCCGTCACTACGTCGAGACCGCCAAGGGCATCTTCGGCCAGGACATCCCCATGCCGGAACCCATGGGGTTCACGGTGCGGACGGCGGGCTGGCATCCGTACGGCGGTAAGCCCGCCTAGGGCGGTCGTACGACGGCCGAGGGGCTCGGAACCGTTCGCCGGTTCCGGGCCCCTCTCCGTGCGTCGTCGCGTGCCTACTCCGCCGCCCCGAACCGCTCCCGGTACGCCGCCAGGTCATCCTCCGTGATCTTCGCGAAGAGCACCGGCGGCACGGTGAACGCCGTACCCGCCGGGACCGAGGCCAGCGCGCGGGCCTCCTCCGCCGTCACCCAGGCCGCCGTGTCGTCGTCCAGCGCGAACGCGCCGCGCATCGCCTTCGCCGCCGCCGGGATGAAGGGCTCCGAGACGATCGCGTACAGGTGGATCAGGTTCATCGCCGTACGCAGCGTCAGCGCCGCCGCTTCCTGGTCGGTCTTGATCTCCAGCCAGGGGGCCTTCTCCTCCAGGTAGGAGTTGCCCGCGCTCCACAGGGCCCGCAGGGACGCCGCCGCCTTGCGGAACTGGAGGGCCTCCATGTGGCCCTCGTACTCCGCCAGCAGTTCGGCGATCTGCTCGCCCAGCTTCGCCTCGGCCTCACCGGCCGCCGCGCCCGCCGGCACGTCGTCGCCGAAGCGCTTGCGGGAGAAGGACAGCACCCGGTTGACGAAGTTGCCCAGCGTGTCCGCCAGGTCCTTGTTGACCGAGGAGGAGAACAGCTCCCAGGTGAAGGACGTGTCGTCGGACTCCGGCGCATTGGCGATCAGGAAGTAGCGCCAGTAGTCCGCGGGCAGCAGCTCCAGCGCCGCGTCGGTGAAGATGCCGCGCTTCTGCGAGGTGGAGAACTTGCCGCCGTAGTACGTCAGCCAGTTGAACGCCTTGAGGAAGTCGACCTTCTTCCACGGCTCGCGGGTGCCCAGCTCGGTGGCCGGGAACATCACCGAGTGGAACGGGACGTTGTCCTTGGCCATGAACTCCGTGTAGCGCACGTCGTCGGCCTCGTACCACCACGACTTCCAGTCGCGGTTCGCCGGGTCGGCGTCCGCCCACTCCTTCGTCGAGGCGATGTACTCGATCGGCGCGTCGAACCAGACGTAGAAGACCTTGCCCTCGGCGGCCAGCTCCGGCCACACGTCGGCCGGCACCGGCACGCCCCAGTCCAGGTCACGCGTGATCGCCCGGTCGTGCAGGCCCTCGGTCAGCCATTTGCGGGCGATGGACGACGCCAGCGTCGGCCACTCCTCGCTGCTGTCGTCGATCCACTGCTCGACCTCTCCCTGGAGCTTGGACTGGAGCAGGAAGAGGTGCTTGGTCTCGCGCACCTCCAGGTCACTGCTGCCGCTGATCGCCGAGCGCGCGTCGATCAGGTCGGTCGGGTCCAGGACGCGGGTGCAGTTCTCGCACTGGTCGCCGCGGGCCTTGTCGTAACCGCAGTGCGGGCACGTACCGACGATGTAGCGGTCCGGCAGGAAGCGCTCGTCGGCGATCGAGTAGACCTGCCGGATGGCGCGCTCCTCGATGAAGCCGTTCTCGTGCAGCTTGCGCGCGAAGTGCTGGGTCAGCTCCACGTTCTGCTGCGAGGAGCTGCGCCCGAAGTGGTCGAACCGCAGGTGGAAGCCGTCGTAGATCGCCTTCTGCGCGTCGTGCTGCTCGGCGCAGTACGCGGCGACGGACTGCCCGGCGGCCTTGGCCGCCAGCTCGGCGGGCGTGCCGTGCTCGTCCGTCGCACAGATGTAGAGCACCTCGTGACCGCGCTGGCGCATATACCGCCCGTACACGTCGGCCGGGAGCATGGACCCCACCATGTTGCCCAGGTGCTTGATCCCGTTGATGTACGGAAGGGCGCTGGTGATGAGGTGTCGAGCCATTGCCGGCTGCTCCCAAGTCGCTACGGTGAGTGAGGTTTTGTTCTACGGAACGTCAATATCGTACTGGACGGGTACGGGGCGGCCGCGCCCGGTTTTCCGCGTACCGTACGGCCCTTGATCGTCTGTGGAGCGTCACCTGATCGCCTCTTGTACGCGATCAGGGCCGCCGGGCCACCACGAGCCCCCAGCCTGGGCTGCCGTCGGCGCGACGGGCGGCCCCGCGTACCGGTACGAGCTCCACGGTGAACCCGGCCGCGCGCAGATCGGCCCGTATGTCGCGCAGCGCGCAGGTCCGGTAATACATGACGAATGGCGGACGCCACAGCGCATTCCGTACGCGCATCACCGCGTCGAAACCGAGCAGCGTCCAGTACAGCGCGGAGCGGGGATGCGGGGGCGCGGCGATCGGGAAGGCGAAGATGCCGCCCGGCCGCAGCGCCCGGTGCACCCCGGCGAAGACGGCCGCGCGCTCGGCGGGCAGGAAGTGGCCGAGGGCACCGAAGGTGACGGCGAGGTCGAAGGCGGCGGTGAAGGGGAGGGCGCGGGCGTCGGCGCGTACGTACTGGGCGGCGGGACCGGCGGGCGGATTTTTTGTGCCCCGCGCCGCCGCGAGCATCCCCGTACTGAAGTCGGCCCCCACGATCTGCTCCCGGCACAGGGACCGCAGCACCCCCATGCCCGCCCCCGTGCCACAGCAGACGTCGAGCCCGGCCTCGAAGGGGGCGGTGGCCGGTGCACCGGCCAGGCCACCGGCCGGTCCGGCCGCTCCCCGGCCGAAGCCCCGCAACGCCTCAGCCGTCGCGTCGAGAATCCGGTCCGGCGTACGGAACGGCGTGTGATCGAACTTCGGGGCCAGCAGGTCGTAGCCGCGCTCCACGGAGGAGAGCGCCTGCACGGTCAGCTCGCGGAGCGTGGGTCCCTCGGGGGTGAACACGGGGCCAGCGTACTGAGGCCTGCTCTCCGGCACGGGCTGTTCCACGTGCGGCCTGTCAGCCATCCCTGCGGTCCACGTGTGGCCTGTCAGCCAAGCCTCCGGCCTGTCAGCCACCCCTGCGGGCGTTGAGCCGGGCGGCCTGGCGCGTCAGGTGATCACGCTCCGCGAGGTTGGACGCCTTCCGGGCGGCCTCCGCGTACAGCCGCGCCGCCGTCGTCGGGTCACCGTCCCGCTCGTGGAGGTACGCCGCCACCGCGGTATGCCGCGGCAGCGACTCGTCCAGCGCCGCGAGCGCCTTCAGCCCGGCCCGCGGACCGTCGGCCTCCCCGACCGCCACCGCGCGGTTGAGCCGTACTACCGGGCTGTCGGTCAGGCGCGCCAGCTCGTCGTACCACTCGACGATCTGCACCCAGTCGGTCTCCTCGGCGGTCCGCGCGTCCGCGTGCAGCGCCGCGACGGCGGCCTGCGCCTGGAACTCGCCCAGCCGGTCGCGGGCGAGCGCCGCCTGCAGAATCTCGACGCCCTCCGCGATCGCCCCGGTGTCCCACCGGCCCCGGTCCTGCTCGGCCAGCGGCACCAGGCCACCGTCGGGCGCGGTACGGGCGGCACGCCGGGCATGGTGGAGCAGCATCAGCGCGAGCAGCCCCGCCACCTCCGGATGGTCGATCACGGCCGCGAGCTGCCGGGTGAGCCGGATGGCCTCGGCGGCGAGGTCGACGTCGCCGGAGTACCCCTCGTTGAACACCAGATACAGGACGCGCAGCACGGTGGCGACGTCGCCGGGCTGATCGAGACGTACGCCGGACACGGCCCGCTTCGCCCGGCTGATCCGCTGCGCCATCGTCGCCTCGGGCACCAGGTACGCGCGGGCGATCTGGCGGGTGGTGAGCCCGCCGACGGCCCGCAGCGTGAGCGCGACCGCGGACGAGGGTGTCAGCGACGGGTGGGCGCACAGGAAGTAGAGCCGCAGCGTGTCGTCCACCGAAGGCACGGGCCCGGGCACCGGCTCGTCGTCCACGAGGTCCTCGCGCCGACGCCGGGCGGCGTCCGCCCGGGTCGCGTCGAGGAACCGGCGCCAGGCCACGGTGATCAGCCACCCCTTGGGATCACGTGGCCGGTCGGCCGGCCAGGCGCGGACCGCCTCCACCAGCGCGTCCTGTACGGCGTCCTCGGCCGCCGCGAAGTCGGCTCCGCGGCGGACGAGGACGCTGAGCACGCCCGGCACCAGTTCCCGGACCAGCCGCTCGTTCATCTCCTCGGGCACGTCCGAGGTCACTCCGTGACGGTGGGCGGCGCGGCCAGGAACGGGCGCACCTCCAGCCACTCGTGAATCGGCTTCCCGCCCGCCCCGGGAGCGGCCGACAGCTCCCCTGCCAGCTCGACGGCGCGCTCGTAACGGTCGACGTCGATGATCATCCAGCCGGCGATCAGATCCTTGGTCTCGGCGAACGGCCCGTCCGTGACCGGCGGACGCCCCTCCCCGTCATACCGGACCCACGCCCCCTCGGCCGCCAGCGCCTGACCGTCCACGAACTCGCCGGTCTTCTCCAGCCGGTCCGCGAAGTCCTGCATGTACTGCATGTGGGCGGAGATCTCCTCCGGCTTCCACTGGTCCATGGGCACGTTGTTCACCGGGGCCGGCGCGCCGCGGTAGTGCTTCAGCAGCAGATACTTGGCCATCGTGGGTCTCCTCCGTACTGGTGCGGCCCATTGTGGTCGCGTTCACTACGGGGACGGAGCCGGTCACCGATTCTCGACACCAACAACCAAGATTCTTTCCCCCACTTCGCAGCAAGCCCGGAAAACCCCCTCACCCAACGCCAGAACCGGAACCTCCGGCCCCACTCCCGGCCCCGGGCCCATCACCGGAACCGGCAGCCCCACTCCCCCCATCCCCATGCTTGGGCGCCCTCCCATTGACCATCACACCCGCGACCACCCCCGCCAGCAGCATGATCCCCGCACCCCATCCGATGGCCACCGTGAAGCCGTGCACCACGCCGTCCTTCACGACCCCGTCCCGTACCGCGGGGGCGAGGTGCCCACCCGCCTCCTTCGCCGCCGTGGCCAGGTGACTCCCGATGTACGTCGCACTCGCCGACGTGGCGATCGTGTTCAGCAGCGCCGTACCGATCGAACCGCCCACCTGCTGCGCCGTATTGACGGTCGCGGACGTCACCCCGGACTCGTGCGGCGCGACACCCGCCGTGGCCGTGGACATCACCGGCATGAAGATCAGGCCCATCCCGAGCCCGACCAGCAGCTCGGACGGCAGGACATGCGACACGTACGCGGGCTCGGCGGTCAACGTCGTCAGCCAGAACAGCCCCGCCGCCGCGAACAACGCGCCCGGCACCATCAGCACCCGCGGCGGCAGATGGTGCAGCAACCGCGCCGATATCTGCGTCGACCCCACAATGATCGCCGCCGTCACCGGCAGGAAAGCCATGCCCGTCTTGACCGGCGAATACCCCAGAACCACCTGCAAGTAGTACGTCATGAACAAGAACATCCCGAACATGGCGATGACCGCCAGCCCCATGGTCAGAAACGCGCCCGCACGATTCCGGTCCCGCACGATGTGCAACGGCAGCAACGGATTCCGTGCCCGGCTCTGCCACCACGCGAAACCCACCAGCAACGCCAGCCCACCCGCCAACAGCCCGAGAACCAGCCCATCGTTCCACCCCCGCGGCTGCGCCTCACTGCACCCGTACACAATGGCAACCAGCCCGCCACACCCGAGAACCACACCGGGCACATCCAGCCGGGCCGTGCCTCCATGCTCCCGCCGGTCATGCAGAAACACCCAGGCCCCGCCGATCGCCACCACCGCGATCGGCACATTCACATACAAACACCACCGCCAGTCCAAATACTCGGTCAGCAGCCCACCAGCAATCAGCCCAATAGCGGACCCGCCACCCGCAATGGCGCCATAAATCCCGAACGCCTTCCCCCGCTCCTTCCCGTCCGTGAACGTCGTCGTCAACAACGACAACGCGGACGGCGCCAGCAACGCCGCGAACACCCCCTGCAACGCCCGCGCCCCGAACAACAACCCCTGCCCGGTAGCCGCCCCACCCAACGCCGAAGCAATCGCGAACCCCACCAGCCCCGTAATGAACGCCCGCTTCCGCCCCACCAGGTCAGATATCCGACCACCCAACAGCAACAACCCACCGAACGCCAACGTGTACGCGGTAATCACCCACTGCCGGTTGGCATCCGACATATGCAGCTCCCGCTGCGCAGACGGCAACGCAATATTCACAATGGTCGCATCCAGCACCACCATGAGCTGCGCGAGCGCGATGACGACGAGGCCCCACCATCGCCGGGGATCGGGCTCCCCGGCCGCCTCGGTCCGCCCCTGCATCCGACTCTGGCTCTGGCTCATGAGGATTCGCCTCCGCCGCTGCACGGTCGGTAGCTACCCGGCGCGCGAGTAGTACCATCACCGACCCAGCTTAGGTGGTTGGTGGTGTCCCCCGCCTGTCGGCGGCCTCACTCGCGAAACGGTTCCTTCGCTGTCCCCCAGTGGAAAGAATACTTAGTAGTTGCCGGGTCGTAATTTGCTCCAATGCCGATATCTGGGAAAGAGAAGTGCTGCCGAAGCCAGCCATCCATGGCCAGCGCGGCGACTTCGGGTCGATAGTCACTCAGGGGGAAGTTGAGCGAGGTGACCTTGATGGTAATTCCGGACTCGTATAGTGAGGCGATATTCTTGGCGTGCAGCGACAAGCCGAAGGCCATCCAGGAGACATCCAGCCAGTAGGAGACGTTTGGTGCTGTCGATAGAAATACCTTGCGGTAGACGCGAATGCCGGGATTTGATTCTCCTGGCGTTTCTAGGTGGGCCGAGATGTCGGCGGCGAGCCCACCCGCCCGTGTTCTTTGTCGGTATTTGAAAGTTTCGATCATGCTGGCCTCTGCTTAATTGATGAAATCTAGTAGGTGGAAAATGGATTTGTTGAAATAGTGCTCGTGTCCCATGCCGGTGCGTCCGCGAATATAGTCGTAGTTATGCGGTTCGCCATCTCCATATAGGCGACTGTGGCGATCCATAAAGGCTTCGGCCTCCGCTTCGCTCATCTTTACCATATCCGCTTTCCGGAAGGAGTTGAAATCCGTTTCTGCGACGCGGAATGTGAGAATTTCTACGTCATGGCCGCGTCCGCGAAGTCGTTCTGCATAGCGTTCCGCTTCTGATTTGGAGCCCCAGGAGTACACGCCCTCTCCGTACTGCCCCCTTGTCTCTTCTGTCGGCCAGGGGGTTCCATCTCCCCGAAGGCGTTGAGCGTTTGCTTCATCTTGTACGGTGTGAAATTCGCGATGGCACGGGGAGAGTCCGAAAGGGTCTGTCTGGCTGTGAGGGTTGCGTGTATAGGTGGCAGGGTTGGGGCTCGGGGAGAGGCCGAGGGGGTCGGTCGACAGGTACCGTGCTGTTTCAGGGTCGTAAAATCGAAAATAATTGTAGTGGAGTCGACTTTCCCGATCGAAATATTGTCCGAGGAGCCGAAGTGGCGTGTACGCCGTGGCGTCTGTGTTCCACGTCGTGGTGCCCCAGAGAGTGGGCCGTGACTGCCACGCGACCTCGCCCGTCTCGGAGACCAGCTCTGTCGGTGTGCCTACCAGGTCCGTAACGATGTTGAAGAAGCGCTCGTCGATGACCTGCTGTGGCGCGGAGGACAGCCCGGACGTAGAAAGCTTGCGTTCGGTTTGGGTGAGTGGGGTCAGGCCCTCGTGGTCCCAGGTGAGGGTTAGGGACTGGGGGGAGCCCGGGGTGGTGGTGGATTGTTCGGTGAGGGTGGGGCCGTCCCAGGTGAAGTGGGTGGATTCGAGGACGGTGGTGCCGTCTGGGGTCAGGCGGTGTTTGGCGGTGCGGCGGCCCAGGGGGTCGTAGGTGTAGTGCCAGGGGGTGCCGTCAGGGGTGATGACAGCGGTGAGGCGGTCTTCCGCGTTCCAGGTGTAGTGCCAGGTGTCCGGCTTGCGGGAGAGGCGGGTTTTCTGGCGGAGGGTTACGCGGCCGAGGGCGTCGTGTTCGTAGCGGATCGAGCCGGCTCGGTTGATGCGGGTGCCGGTGTAGGTGCGGGGGCCTTGGGCGGACGCGCCGGCGTGTTCGGTGGGCCAGGTGGCGTGGGTCTGGTTGCCGGATTCGTCGTAGGCGTAGGTCTCCGACCAGCCGGCGGCGTTGACGGCCGTGACGCGGCCCGCGCGGTCGAGGTCGAAGGTGCGGTGGCCTCGGGCGGAGTCGTCGATTCCGGTGAGGTTGCCGTCCGGGCGGTAGGTGTAGGTGCGGGAGAGGAGAGGGGGGAGGGGAGCTTGGGGTGAGGCGGGTGAGGGGGAAGAAGGGTGGGAAGAGGTGAGGGACTGGGATGCCAGGCGACCCGTGGGGTCCCAGGACTGGGTGAGGGTGAGGGCGTCGGTGAGGTGGCGGGTGGTTTCGCGGCCGGCGGCGTCGTGGTCGAAGGCGAGCGGGTGGCCGGAGGCCGACATGTGGGTGCGGTTGCTGGCGGCGTCGTACGTGTAGGTGGTGGTGGCGCCGGTGGGCGTCGTACGGGAGGTGCGGCGGCCGAGGGCGTCGTAGGTGAGGGAGAGGGTGCGCCCGTTGACGGTTTCGGTGAGGACGCGGCCGAGGGCGTCGCGGGTGTAGGTGATGGTCGCGTCAGGGTTGGTGGTGCGGGAGAGGCG
Source organism: Streptomyces sp. NPDC033221 (assembly GCF_055577005.1). NCBI lineage: Bacteria > Bacillati > Actinomycetota > Actinomycetes > Kitasatosporales > Streptomycetaceae > Streptomyces > Streptomyces sp. NPDC033221. Next base: position 225,350 of record NZ_JBVIQN010000008.1, read on the forward strand.
GCCGGCGGTGTCGTAGGTGTAGCTGGTGAGGAGACCGGCGGCGTTCTTTTCGGCGAGGTGGCCGAGGGGGGTGTGGGTGTAGGTGGTGGTCTGGCCGAGTGCGTCGGTGCGGGTCGTCAGTTGGCCGGACGTGTCGTGGGTGTAGGCGAGGACGCGGTCGTCGAAGTCGGTCTCGGAGACCAGGCGGCCGACTGCGTCGTAGGCGTAGTTCCAGGTCAGGCCTTGGGGGTTGGTGACCTGGGTGAGGCGCAGTTCGGTGTCGTGGGTGAAGGTGTGGCGGGTGCCGTCCGGGTCGGTGCGGGCGGCGAGCAGGTCGAAGTGGGTGTATTCGAAGCGGGTGACCTGGCCGACGGCGTCGGTGTGGGTGGTGCGGTTGCCTTCGCCGTCGTACGTCCAGTGTTCGGCGGCGCCGGTGGGGTCGATGCGGGTGGCGAGTTGGCCTTCGACGGTCCAGATGAGGTGGGTGGTCTCGCCGAGGGGGTCCGTGACGGAGGTGGTGCGGCCGAAGGCGTCCCGGCGGTAGTGGGTGCGGGCGCCGAGCGGGTCGGTGGTGGCGAGGGGCAGACCTGCTTCGTTGCAGTAGAGGCGGGTGGTGTTGCCGAGGGCGTCGGTGACGGAGGAGAGATGGCCCCGGGTGTCGTACGCGTAGTGCGTGGTCGCGCCTGTGGGGTCCGTGGAGGAGGTGCGGTTGCCGCCGAGGTCGTAGGTGTGGGACCAGGTGGTGCCGTCCGGTCCGGTGGTGGTCAGCGGCAGGCCGCGGTCGTTGTAGGTGGAGGTGGTACGGCTGCCGTCGGGGAGGGTGATCTCCGTGGGGCGGCCTTCGTCGTCGTACGAGAAGCGGGTCGTGCGGCCGAGCGGGTCGGTCACGGACAGCACGCGGTGTTTCGCGTCGCGGACCGTGCGGGTGGTGGCACCCGTGGGGTCGGTGGTGGCGACGATCTGGTGGCGGTCGTTGACCAGGTGGCGGGTCACCTGGTCGTGGGAGTTGTGGTGGAGGTTGGTGCGCAGGCCGGTCTCGGGGTCGGGGTCGCCCCAGGTGAAGTGGGCGCGCAGGTGGCCTTCGGTGCCGCTCTGCCAGATGCAGCGGTGCCGGTCGTCGTAGGCGTAGCTGTACGAGCTGTTGTTGGTGTCCGTCCACGACGTGATGCGGTCGGCGGTGTCGTAGGTGAAGCGCAGGGGCCGGCCGGAGGAGTTGGTGACGGTGGTGAGGTTGCCGGATTCGTCGTAGCCGTAACGCCGGATGAGCTGGTCGCCTCCGCCGGGGGCCGCTCCGGCCAGGTAGAGGGCGGTGATGCGGCCGGCCTCGGTGGTGAGCAGCAGGCGGTAGCCGGCGCTGTGGGTGATGGCGGTCGGAGTGCCGGACTCGTCGTAGTCGAAGGTGTGGCGGTTGCCGCGGCGGTCGGATATCTCGTCGAGGACGGCGGTGTCGTCGGTGTACGTGGTGAAGTACCAGCGGGTGCCGCCGACCGGGTCGGCGAGGAAGTAATCGCCGTCCGGCGTGCGTTCGAGTGGGTGGCCCTCACCTTCTACGGGCAGCGTGGGGACGCCGACGGCCGGGTGGGGGTAGGCGAGGAGGTTGCCTTCCTCGCCGACGAGGATGACGCCCTCGGCGTCGATCTCCAGGCGCTGGTCGACGGTGCTCATCCAGGTGGGGCCGAACCAGCGGCCCGTCCGGTAGGACGATTCGAAGGTGCGGCTGAAGGTGAGCGGCAAGCTGCCGGGCAGGGTGATGTCGGTCTGCGGCAGGATCATCCGGCCGGTGGCCATGTCGATCGGGTCGCTGCCGAAGGTCTTGCACCAGGCACGGCGGGCGCGGTCGCGCAGGGTGGTCTTGCCGGCGTCCTTGACCGCGGAGCGCGCGGTGTCCTTGGCGAGACCCTTCGCGCCGGCCTTGGCGGCTCCCTTGGCCAGGCCGCCCGCCCCCTTGCCGCCGACGAGGTTGGCGATCAAGGACCCTGTCGCGTCCGCCGGGTCGCTGCCCCAGCCCGTACCCAGCAGGGCCTTGGGCAGCCGCTCGGGGTGGGCCACCGTGGTGGTGAGGCCCATGAGCGTGGTGGAGACGTTGGACATGTACTGGAAGGGGTGGGTGACGTTGTAGATGTCCAGCGGGTTGACCGTACGGACCAGTTTCACCGTTTCGGACGCGGTCCTGAGCGCACCCCCTGCCAGGTGCATGAGCTGGATGCCGCCGGACACCACCCCGTCCGACACGTCGGCGACCATCTGCTCGGTGAACTTGGGCTCCCGTGGCGCATGGGCCAGCGCCTGGCTGATGGCGTGCTGGGCGCGTTCCGCGGCCTCATCGCGCTGGTGCCGGGCGTTCTTGAGCAGTTCCTGGGCGGCCTTGCGCCCTTCCGCACCGGGGTCGGTGAAGGCACCCGGCTTCTGTGGCTTCTGCCCCGGGTCGGCGTTCTTCTCCAGGGCGGCGTTGTACGCGTCCGCCTTGGCGTTGTACGAGTCGACCTGCGCCTGGTAGCTGTCCACGGCCTTCTTGGTCGCGTCCTGGGCGGCCTTGTACTTGTCGATCGCCGTCCGGGCCTTGCCCTGGGCCCAGGTGACCGTCTCTCCGTACGCGTGCAGTGCCTTGCCCGCAGCTTCGCAGGCGTCCGCCGCCTGCATCCACGCCTTCGGGTGGGCGTCGAACTCCTCGTGGAAGCTGTCCGCCGCCTTGCCTTCCCAGCCGCCCGAGTCCAGCTTCCGCAGGCCTTGCCCGACCCGCTCGAAGGCGGCGAAGAAGTCCTTCAGGTGCGCGGCGGACTCGTTGATCGCGGAGGCGTCGCCGTGCACCAGGTCCTTGGGATCGTCGGACTCGCCCAGGTTCCGCTCGTCGACGTGGGCGCCGAGGTTGTCGGCAACGTCCTCGCCCGCGGAGCGGACCTTGTCGGCCACCCCTTCCGCGCCGACCGAGTCCAGGGCGTCGGCGGTCTTGTCGGTGACGAACTCGACCCCCTCGCCCAGCTTCTCCTTGGCCCCGTCGACGATGTCGCCGGCCTTGTCGGCCACCGAGTCGACGACGTTTCCCAGTCCGTCGAAAAGGCCCATCAGCCCTTATCCCCGTCCTGCGCGTTCTCGGGCTCGGCCTGGCCGATGCCCAGGCCCTTCATGGCCAGGTTGTGGTTGGCGTCGCCCGCCCACTTGGACGTGGTCCAGTCCTGCTTCGTCTGCTCCCACGACGTACTCACCCGCTCGGCCGACTCCCTCGTGGCACGCGAGTTGATGTCGAAATCGGCGTCCCTGACCTGGGTGATCGGGTTGTCGTCGCGGATCTGTTCCCAGGACTTCTTCTTGATGTCCTCCGAGGACAGCGCCGGGTTGCCTATGGCCGCGTTCGTCGTGATCTTCAGCTGGTCGGAAACGTACCGTTCCTGTTCGTGGTAAATACCGGCCGACAGGTCGAGGCGGCGGGCGAAGGAATTGGCTTCGTGCACCAGGGCGCGCACTCCCCAGGTCCAGCGTTCGCAGAACGACTCGAAAGTCGAGGCCAGTTCGGCATGTCCGGCTTCCATTCCGGTCAACTGGATCTTCTCGAAGCCGTGGCCGAGCTGCGCCTGGCTGTCGAATCCCAGCTCTTTGAGTTCCGAGATGGTGTCGTTGATGCCTTTGCTGACCTGCTGGAGGGCCTGCTGGTCGAGCTTGTAACCGCCCCCTGCGCTCATATCCGCTCACCGCCCTGACCGGGCGTGGGTGTGGCCGTGGTACCGGACGGCGACACCTGTTGTTCGTCATCGGTGCGTACGGCTACGGAGTCCGGCACGATTCCGGGGGCGGGCGGAAACAGCATCCCCTGCTCGCTACCGGCGTCCAGGGCGACACCGGCCGGCCCTTCAATGGCGGGTATGACGACGTCGAGCAGACGGGCGCCGAGTGCGGAGACGTACTGCCAGCGGGTCTCCGGTGCGCTTCCCCTGGCAAGGGCGAAGCGGTTGAGCGCGTCCTCGTCCGTGAATGCGTAGAGCCAGCGTATTCCGCCCCATTCGGCGGACATGAGCCCGTCGTCGGATACGGGCACCAAGATGCTCGTACGGCGGAATTCTCCGATCGTGGCTGCCGGGTCGCCTTCGTGCGCGTACATGTCGGCGATTTCTTCTGTCAATGGCATAGCGGTCCCCCCACCCCCGTGTGGTCAACGCGCTAACACTCTTACACATGGCACTGACAGTGGCGCCGAGGTCTGTGGGAACCGGCCGGGCTGCTGTGGTGATGAAGAATTCAACCAACGCGTGGTGGTGTGGTGGCGTGGTGGCGTTGAGGTGTGGTGGTGGAAATGCCGTGACGGAATGCCGACGGCCGCGGCGGGCCGGGTGGCCCGGCCGCGGCCGGTGGGTGGAGCTGGAGTGGGTGGAGCCGGGGTGGGCGGGGGCGGGCGTCAGGCGGGGAGGATGCCGGCGGTGCGGGCTTCCTGGAGCCAGGCGGGGAACTCGACCATGAGCTGCTGGTAGAGGTCGGCGTCGGCGAGCGAGCGGGGGTCGCGGCCGGCGTGGAAGAAGCCGGCGTTGTCGACGACGCGCTTCTCCGGTACGGCCAGGTCGTCCAGCTTGCGGAGGAAGTCGAAGCCCTTGGCGTCCGGATCGCCGAACCCGATGAACTGCCAGAAGATGGGCAGCTTCGCGGCCTCGCAGAGGGCCTTCTCGGCGGCCGGCTTGGAGGTGGGGGCGCCGTCGGTCTGGAAGATGACGAAGGCGGGGTCGGTCGCGCCGGACTTCTCGTAGTGCTCGATCACGGCGTTGATCGCCCAGTGGTAGTTCGTACGGCCCATGTGGCCGAGGCCCGCGTGCAACTCCTCGACGCGGCCCTCGTAGTTGGCCAGGTCGAGTTCGGCGGTGCCGTCGACGTCGGTGGAGAAGAAGACCACCGGCACGGTGCCGTCGTCGTCGAGGTTGGCGGACAGGCCGAGGGCCTGCTCGGCCAGGTGCTGGACCGTGCCGTCCTTGTAGTAGTTGCGCATCGACCCGGAGCGGTCGAGTACGAGGTAGACCGCGGCGCGCTGGGTGGCCAGCCCCTGCTTTTCGAGGGAGACCCGGGCGGCCTTGTAGAGACTGACGAGGCCGGGGGCCTGGGACTCGATTTTGGTGAGGGAGGTGGGGGAGGGGGCTGGGGTGGAGTCGTTTCCGGTGACGGGTTCCGGGGCGGGCTCGGGTTCGGGGGTCGGCGCGGCCTTGGGCTCGGGGGTCGGCGCGGGCTCGGGTTCCGTCTTGGCTACGGGAGCCGCTTCGGCTTCAGGTTCTGCCTTGGACTCGGGCTCGGCCTTCGGTTCCGGCTTCGGTTCCGCCTTGGGCTCCGGCTCTGCCTCGGCCGCCGGTGCAGTCTCCGGCTTCGACTCCGGCTTCGGCTCTGCCTCAGCCTTCGGCTCCGCCTCCGGCGTGGAGGGCTCCTGGGCCTGCGTCGGCTCCTGGTTCTGTGCCGGCTTCGGGGTGTCGAAAGCCTGGGAGACCAGGTCGGAGGCCGAGTCCTCGGAGGAGGAAGCGGAGGAGGAAGAGGAAGGGGAAGGTGTGGCGGTCGCGGGGGCGTCGTCGGAGGAGGTGCCCTGGGTGGGGACGGTCGCGGCCGCGGCCGGTGGGGCGGCGGGGGCGGTGCGGGCGGTGGGGACGGCGGGGTCGCGGGGGGCGGCGGGTTCCGGGGTGGCCTCTTCACGGGCCTCCGGGATGGTCGCTGTTTCCGGCGCCCGAGTGCCGCTCGCCGCCTCGTTCGATTCCTCGCGGGCCGCCTTGGAGCGACCGAAAGCGTTGCGCAGCAGACTCCGAATGCCCATCGGCGAACCTCTCTTGCGTGTGTGGGGTGCGGCGAATGTCCGAGAAGCGCGGACATGTCCCTGACCAGGCCGGACACGTAAGGGTAGCCGCCTGGGCCGGTCCCATCGTGGGACCCCGCGCGTCTCACGGCACGCCCCGTTTGGGTGTTTTGTCACGAGCAGTGGTGTGAGGGGTGGTGTGGGGGTGGGGGGCTGTCTGGGTGGGGCGTGTGTTCGGAGAGCGTATGTGCGGCGGGCGAGTGGGGGGAGGGCCGGGGCAGAGGTTGAGGGGAGGTGGGCGTGGCTGGGGGTGGATGTTTGTGCGGTGTGAGGGGTGGTGTGGGTGGGGTGGCGGTTGGGAGGGGGCGTTGTGCGGGGCGGGGGGTGTGCGCGTCCGTGCACGTCACATGGGGGGTGGCCCGGGCCGCAGCCGTTGGGGCGGTGGCGCTGGGCGGAGCGGTGGGTACGGGCGGAGGCCGGTGGCCGTGTGCCGTGTGGTGACTCATCGGCCGGCGGCCCGTTGACCCTGGCGGCGGTCCGGGAGGGCCGGACAACCCTCGTACGGGTGACGGGAGATGTGGACGCATGGGGCTGACCAGCCAGTCGCTCGAAATTGTGGTGATCATGCTGGCCGTGGCCTGTGTGGCCCTGACGGTGTGGCTGTGGCCGCGGCTGTCCCTGCGCGGTGTGCTCCCCGTACTGGGCAGGCTCGGGTCCATCCTCGTCACCCAGGTGGCGATCCTGTGTTCGCTCGCGCTGGCAGTGAACTCCAGCTTCGAGTTCTACAGCAGCTGGGACGAGCTGCTCGGCCACACCGACGAGGCGCCGGTGGCGGTGAGCAAGGGCGGCGGTCCTCGGTACGCCGATGCCGGGGCGCTGCGGGGCGGGCTGGTCCAGCCCGCCGGGCCGCAGGGGCTGGACCGGGTGACCGGCCTGCCGCAGGGCGCGCCCGGTGAGGTCGGCAAGGTGGAGTCCGTACGGATCGTCGGGCGCCGTACCCGCGTCATCAATCCGGCTTTCGTCTATCTGCCGCCGCAGTACTTCCAGCACCAGTACCGCCGTCAGCGCTTCCCCGTATCCGTCGTCATCAGCGGTTATCCGGGCGGCATCATGAACCTCGCCCAGCATCTCCGGATCCCGCAGACCGCGGGCCGGCTGATCGGGGAGGGCCGGATGCAGCCGACCGTACTGGTGATGGTCCGGCCGACGATCGCGCCGCCGCGGGACACCGAGTGCGTGGACGTGCCGGGCGGGCCGCAGGCCGAGACGTTCTTCACCCGGGACCTGCCGGAGGCGGTCAAGGCGGCCTACCGGGTGGGTCATGATCCGAGCGCCTGGGGCGCCTTCGGCTATTCGTCCGGTGGTACGTGTTCGCTGCTGCTGGCCCTGCGCAATCCCGGCGTCTACACCTCCGCGGTCTCGCTCTCCGGTGATTACGCAGTGAAGGGCGACCTGACGACCGGGAGCCTCTTCGGCAGCGGTACGGCTGCCGGGCGGCGGGAGCGCGAGCACGACCTGCTGTGGCGCCTGAAGAACCTGCCCGTACCGCAGGTCTCCGCGCTGGTGGCCAGCAGCCGCCTGGGCGAGCCGAACCATCCGGACACGCTGCGGTTCATCGCGGCGGCGAAGCCCCCGATGACGGTCGACTCCATCGTTCTGCCGCGCGGCAGCCACCAGTTCTCGACGTGGCGGCGGGAGGTGGCGCCGGCTCTGGAGTGGCAGGCGCGTCAGCTGACGTTCCCGCAGGACGTGGAGGCCGCGCACGCGCCACCGAAGCGGCCGGGGGTGGGGTCGGCGCCGTCGCCGAAGCCGTCACCGTAGGGAACAGGAACCGGCGTTCGTCCTCACCCGTCCGGCCCACCCGGCAGGACACCCGCCCCCCACCGCGGTGCACTTCTACAGTGACCGCCCCTCCGGACGACTGCCTGGCCCGCAACGACTGGATCTGTGGTGACTACCTCGCCACCCGCCGCCACATCCTCCTCGACGCGGTGCTCCAGCACCTGCACCTCACCGTGGTTTCCGTGCTGCTCGGCCTGGTGATCGCGCTGCCGCTGGCGCTGATCGCGCGCCGGTGGCGGTGGACGGTGGGGCCGGTGCTGGGCGTCACCACCGTGCTCTACACGGTTCCGTCGCTCGCGATGTTCTCGCTGCTGCTGCCGCTGTACGGGCTGTCCGGCACCCTCGTCATCGTGGGGCTGGCGCTGTACTCGCTCACCCTGCTCGTACGGAACATCCTGGCGGGCCTGGCGGGCGTACCGGAGGAGGCGAAGGAGGCGGCGCGCGGTATGGGGTACGGGCCGTTGCGGCAGTTGCTGGCCGTGGAGCTGCCGCTGGCGGTGCCCGCAGCGATGGCGGGGCTGCGGATCGCCACCGTCTCCGCCGTCGCGCTGACGACGATCGGGGCGATCGTCGGCCACGGCGGCCTGGGCAATCTGATCTACGCGGGCATGAACTCGTTCTTCAAGGCGCAGGTGCTGACGGCGTCCGTGCTGTGCGTCGTCATCGCGGTCGCCTTCGACCTGCTGCTGCTCGGGCTGGAGCGGCTGCTGACTCCGTGGCGGCGCGCGTGAAGACGATCGGGAAGGTCTGGGACTGGCTGGGTACGGGCGCTCATTGGGCCGGTGAGAACGGCATCTGGCACCGCCTCACGGAACACCTGCTGCTGACCGTCGGCTGTCTGCTCGCCGCCTGCCTGATCGCGCTGCCTGTCGCCGTCACCCTCGGGCACCTCGGCCGCGGCGGCGCGCTGGCCGTCAACCTCGCGAACGTCGGTCGTGCCGTGCCCACCTTCGCGGTGCTGGTGCTGCTCCTGCTCACTCCGCTCGGGCGGCACGGGGACTGGCCGACGTTCATCGCGCTGGTGCTGTTCGCGCTGCCGCCGCTGCTGACCAACGCGTACGTCGGGATGCGGGCGGTGGACCGGGACGTGGTGGAGGCGGCCCGCGGGATGGGGATGTCCGGCGGGCAGCTGGTGTGGCGGGTGGAGGTGCCGCTGGCGCTGCCGCTGGTGCTGACCGGGGTACGGATCGCCGCGGTGCAGCTGGTCGCCACGGCGACGCTGGCCGCGCTGGTCGGCGGGGGCGGGCTCGGCCGGATCATCACCGCCGGGTTCAACCTGGCGAGTACGCCGCAGGTGGTCGCGGGGGCGGTGATCGTGGCGGTGTTCGCGCTGCTGATGGAGGCGGTGTTCGAGGTGGCCCAGCGGCTGGGGCCGGCGTGGGCGCGGGGGAGGACGCGGTGAGCGGGCGAGGCGGCGTACCGGCGGCCGGGCGGGGTGGCGTATCGGCGATCGCGCGGGGTGGTGTACCGGCGGCCGGGCTCCGGCGTGCGCGCCGGAGGCTTCGCCTGGGCGCGCTGCTGGCGCTCGTACTCACCGGCTGCGCCTCCGGCCCCTCCCTGGAGAACCGCGGGCAGGTCACCGCCTCGCCCGGCGACAGCAAGCACCTCTCGATCGGTTCGGCCGGTTTCACCGAGAGCGAGCTGCTGGCTCAGATGTACGCGGTACTGCTCGGCAAAGCCGGGTACGGGACCGACATCCTCACCGTCGGCAACCGGGAACTCTACGAGCCGTCCCTGGAGAGCGGTCAGATCGACGTCGTACCCGAGTACGCGGCGACCTTCGCCGACTGGCTGAACGCCAAGACCAAGGGTGCCGACGCCGACCCGGTCGCCTCGCCGGACCTCGGCACGACGATGAAGGTGCTGCGCGGCCTGGCCACACCCCGCGGCCTGACCGTGCTGCCGCCGGGCCGGGCCGTCGACCAGAACGCGTTCGCCGTGACCGCCGCGTACGCGAAGCAGCACCGCCTGAAGACGCTCAGCGACCTGGGGCGCGCCAAGCTGCCGGTACGGCTGGCGGCGGGCGACGAGTGCGTGCAGCGGCCGTTCTGCGCCCCGGGCCTGAAGCGTACGTACGGGATCGACATCACGGCCGTCGACCCGAAGGGGGTGGGCACCACGCCCGCCAAGCAGGCCGTGCAGAACGGGCAGGACCAGATGGTGCTGACCACCAGCACCGACGCGACGGTCGAGCAGTTCGGGCTGGTCTTCCTGGAGGACGACAAGAAGCTCCAGAACGCGGACTACGTCGTTCCGGTCGTCAACCGGGCCCGCGCGGGCAGCGCGCGGGTCGCGGCGGCGCTCGGCAAGCTCAACTCCGTGCTGACGACGCGGGACCTGGCGGAGCTGAACCAGCGGGTGGACAGCTGGCGGCGGCTGCCGGAGGACGTGGCGCGGGACTATCTGCGGGGGAAGGGGCTGCTGTAACTGGAGCTCGCCCTCAGTCCGTAGGCACCGAATCCACCTCCGCCTCCTCCCGCGGCACCCCCTGCTCGTCCGAGCCGATCGTGCGCCGCAGCGCCTCGTGCAGCTTGGCCGGGGTCAGGACGCCCAGGAAGCGGGTGCCGTCCACGACGGCGATCCAGCCCGCGTCGTACTTGAGCATTTCGCTGAAGGCGTCCTTCAGCGAGCCGCTGACCGGTACCCACGCCTCCATCCGGCGCGCGTGCGCCGAAACGTTCCCGCGCGCCCCGGATACCTCCTCCGTACCCACCCACCCGTGCAGCCCGCCCTCCTCGTCCAGGACGACGGCCCAGCGCGCACCCTCCGCACGCAGCCGTTCCGCCGCCCGGTCGGCCGGTTCGCCGAGGCGGGCGAAGGGCGGGTGCTCCAGGTCGCCGGGGTCGATACCGGTGACCGCGAGCTGCTTCAGCGCCCGGTCGCTGCCGACGAACTCGGCGACGTACGGGGAGGCCGGCGCGCCCAGCACGCTCGCCGGAGTGTCGTACTGCTCGATCCGGCCCTGCCCGTAGACCGCGATCCGGTCGCCCAGCCGGATGGCCTCCTCGATGTCGTGGGTGACCAGCAGCACCGTCTTGTGCAGGGACGCCTGGAGCCGCAGGAACTCCTTCTGCAGCCGGTCGCGGACGACCGGGTCGACCGCGCCGAACGGCTCGTCCATCAGCAGGACGGGCGGATCGGCGGCCAGCGCGCGGGCCACGCCGACGCGCTGCCGCTCGCCGCCGGAGAGCTGGTCCGGATAGCGCGGCCCGTGTACTGCGGGGTCCAGGCCCACCAGTTCCAGGAGTTCGGCGGCGCGGGCACGGGCCTTCTTGCGCGGCCAGCCGAGCAGGTGCGGGACGGTCGCGGTGTTGTCGAGGACGGTGCGGTGCGGGAAGAGGCCGGTCTGCTGGATGACGTAGCCGATGCGGCGGCGCAGGCGTACGGGGTCGGCCGTCGCGATGTCCTGGTCCTCGACGACGATACGGCCGCCGGTCGGGTCGATGAGCCGGTTGACCATCTTCATCGTCGTGGTCTTGCCGCAGCCGGACGGTCCGACCAGCGTCACCAGCTCGCCCTCGGCGACCTCGAAGGACAGGTCGTCCACGGCCGTGGTGCCGTCGGGGTAGCGCTTGCTGACGGACTCGAACCGGATCATTGGTCCATTGAAGCCCGCGGCCCGGAGACGGTCGCCTTATGCAGGCAAACGGGCGGGGCGGCACCAGCCCTCCCCCCCCCGGGCCCTACTCCTCCGCCCCCTCCTACTCCTCCGCCCCCTCCTACTCCTCCGCCCCCTCCAACGCCTCCAGCCGTTCCCGCGCCGCCCGTACCGACCGTCCGCGCCAGGACAGCCCGGACCACGGGTCGTCCTCGGCGAGTCGGTCGGGGAGGGTGGCCACCGTCCACCGCTGCGCCGTCAGCTCGGGGTCGGCCAGCTCGTCGCGGGTGATCGGCGTCGCCACCGGCGCGCCCGGCTTGGCCCGTACGGAATAGGGCGCGACCGCGGTCTGCGCGTACGCGTTGCGCTGTACGTCCAGGTAGACGCGGCCCTTGCGGTCGGCCTTGCGCTGCTCGGTGGTGAGCCGGTCCGGGTGGCGGCGGGCGAGCCTTTCGGCGGCCAGGTGCGCGAAGTCGCGCACCGCGTCGAAGTCGGAGTTGCCGTCCAGCGGGGCGATGACGTGCAGGCCGCGCGAGCCGGTGGTCATCAGGCGGGCGGGCAGTTTCAGTTCGTCCCACAGTTCGCAGACCCGGTGGGCGGCCCACCGTACGTCCTCGAAGTCCGCGCCCTCGGACGGGTCGAGGTCGAAGATGAGCAGGTCGGGGTGGTCGGGGCGGTGCTCGCGGGAGAGCCAGCGGTGGACGGTGACGGTGGCCTGGTCCGCGAGGTAGACGAGGGTCGCCGGGTCGTCGCACACGACGTGGGTGACGGTGCCGCCCTCCTTGGACTGCTCGGAACGCCGTACCCAGTCGGGGAAGTAGTCGGGCGCGTTCTTCTGCATCAGGGGCTTGCCGCCGATGCCGTCGGGGTGGCGTTCCATCATCAGCGGCCGGTCGCGCAGATGCGGTACAGCGCGCCGGGCGACCGCCTTGTAGTGCTCGGCCAGGCCGGCCTTGGTGAGCCCGTCGTCCGGGAAGAGGACCTTGTCGGGCCGGCTGATCCTGACCGTGCGCCGCCCCGCCTTGATGGTGTGTGCGTCGTCCGCGCCGCCGTTGCTGCCGCTCATACCGAGGACGGGTAACCGGCCGGGCCGCGGGACAAACGCGGTGCGGCGCGGGGACCGGGCGGCACCGGTTCGGCGGGGGGCCGTACGAGTTGCTTCCGGGGCACCGCCCCTCGTCCTGCCGCATACCTCCCGGTTCGCGTGCTTACGATCCTGGGGGCTGTCGTCACCTGGCGTCGTTTCACCCGAAGGCGGGCCGCGACCGGCGCCACGTTGACGGCGGCCCCTTGCCCTGCCATCGGTCGGGAGGGTGGATCGTGGATCGTTCGGGCGGAAGGGAACGCGACGATGAAGGCCGTAGCAGTCACCGCATTCGGCGAACAGCCCCAGCTCATGGAACTGTCGGAGCCCGACCCCGGACCCGGCGAGGTCCTGGTGCGGATGTCCGCCGCCGGGGTCAACCCGCTCGACTGGAAGATCGCCGACGGTCTCCTCAAGGACGCGGCCCGGCACACCTTCCCCCTCGTCCTGGGGTCGGACGGGGCGGGCGAGGTGGTCGCCATCGGCACCGGCGTGCGCCGCTTCACGGTGGGCGACTCGGTGTTCGGCCAGTTCCAGCGGCCGGAGCGGGGCGCCGGCTCGTACGGCGAGTTCGCGGTGGCCCAGGAGAAGGCGCTGGCCGGCGCGGCCCGCAGCGTCACGTACGCGACGTCCGCCGCCGTCCCCACGGCCGGGACGTCCGCGTACAACCTGGTGGAGGAGACCCGGATCGGCGAGGGCAAGCGGGTCCTGATCGTCGGCGGCACCGGCGGCGTCGGCACCTTCGCCACCCAGCTCGCGGCCGGCCGGGGCGCGGAGGTGATCGCCACCGCGCGGCCGGGCCTGACGGACCTGATGCGCAGCCTGGGCGCCGCCGAGACGGTCGACCATGCGCTGGGCCCGGTGGCCGACCAGGTGCTGGCGGCCCACCCCGACGGGGTGGACGTGCTGCTCGACCTGGTCAGCGGCCCGGCCGCGTTCGGCGAGATGACCCGGACCGTACGGGACGGCGGCACGGCCGTCTCCACCGTCGGGTCCGCCGACGCGGACGCCCTGACCGACCACAACCTGCGCGGCTTCAACTTCCAGAACCGGCCCTCGCCGCAGCTCCTGGAAATCCTCGCCGGACAGCTCGACGCGGGACGGCTGACGGTGATCCTCGGCGACGAGACCACGCTGGAGGAGGCTCCGGAGGCGCTGGAGACGAGCCGTACGGGGCACGCTCAGGGGAAGACGGTCATCACTTTCTGACGGCTGCCCCCTCTGCCCGCCCCTCGGTGCCCTCAGTGGTCGTGCGGCCCCGGCCGGTGGACCGGCCCGTGCGTGTCCTCGCAGTGCGGCGGGACCAGCGCCGCCTCGTCCGGCCCTGCCGCTATGTGCAGCACCTCGCCGGGCCGTGGCTGTTCGCCCACGTGGTCGACCTGGAGGGTGGCGTGGGTGATGCCGTACTTCAGGCTCAGCAGCTCGTGCAGGCCGCGGCGTACGGCGTGGCAGTCGCCGCCCGGCGCGACCAGGATGTGCGCGGACAGGGCCGGTTCGCCGGACGTGATCTCCCAGATGTGCAGGTCGTGGACCTCCACGACCTGGTCCACCTCGACCAGGTGGTCCCCCAGCGCGTCCGGGTCCACCCCGCTCGGCGCGGCCTCCATGAAGATCCGTCCGGACTCGCGGACCAGGCCGGTGCCGGCCCGCAGCATCAGGACGACCACGACGAGCGAGGCGATGGCGTCGGCCCGCGCGAAGCCGGTGGTCAGGACGACCGCGCCGGCGACGGCGGTGGCGATGAAGCCGAACAGGTCGGTGAGGATGTGCTGGTAGGCGCCCTCGACGTTCAGGCTGCTGCGGTTCGCCTTGGAGATGCACCAGGCGGCCGCGATGTTGACGACGACCCCGGCGAGCGCGGTGACCAGGACCAGGCCGCCGGTCACCTCGGGCGGTGACACCAGGCGGGTGATCGCCTCGTACCCGAGCCAGAGGGACAGTACGAGCAGCGTGATGCCGTTGGCCTGCGCGGACAGGATCTCGGCCCGCTTGAGCCCGTACGTGTAACCGCCGCGCGCGGGCCGCGCGGCCAGCCGCATCGCGACCAGGGCCAGCACGATCGAGGCGGCGTCGGTGAGCATGTGGGCCGCGTCGGAGATCAGCGCCAGGGAGCGCGCGAGGAACCCGATCACCACCTCCACGGCCATGAACGCGGTGATCAGCGTCAGCGCGGCACGCAGCCAGCGGCGGTCGGCGTCGGGGGAGAGCGCGTGGGAGTGGGAATGGGAGTGGCCGTGTCCATGGCCGTGGCCGTGCCCATGGCTCTGCCCTTGCCCATGCTCATGGCTGTGTTGCTGCCGGTGCTCGTTGTTCCCGTGCGCGGCGGGCGCCTGCGCGGTGGGCGGGTGCCCGTTGTCGGCGGCCCCGTCGGTGGTCGCGTCGGCGGTTCCGCCGGCGGTCACATCGGTGCTCGCGACATCGGTCGCGTCGGCGGTGGCGTCATTGGTGGCGTGGGCGTGCTCGGTCATGGGGCGCGCTCCTCCCTGGGGCGTCCGTAAGGACGTGCGCAAGGAAGCAAACCGCACTTCGCCGCGAGATCCAAAGGCTGCACCGGTGACCGTTGTCATTACCGTCGGGCGGCGCATCACCGCAGGTCACAGCGGTGTGTGCGGTCAGCCGCGCGGCGGCCCGGTCCGCGGCCGGGCCGCCTGCCGCGGCGTCACCGGTCCCGGCCGGTTCGTCGTAGGGCGGCCGCCAGCCGCCGCGCCACGTCGGGGGCACAGCGGCCCAGCTCCACCAGCGGCCGCGGCGCGTCGGCCGCCAGCGACGGGCCGTCCAGCCCCAGCGACGGCAGGGTGACCCCCACCCCGGCCAGTGCGGCCTGCAACTCGTCCCGTGCCGCCTCCGCGTCCCTGATCTGTCCGTCCGCCGTCGCGCGTTCGACTGTGTCCATGATTCGCAGCGCCTTCCCTCGGTGCCCATGTAGCGCTTCCACCGAAGAGCATCGTTCAGTGAAAGCACGATTACTAGGGGTAGCCAATTATGGGGCCGCGAAACGAGATCGGGAGGGCTTGCGCCGATACCTGCGCATCCGGCCGTACGAGCCCGCCGACGAGGCGCCCGGGGCCTGCCTCTTACTCTTGAAACCGCCCCGACCGGGTGTGTGTCCCGGTTGACTTTCCGCGTCCACCGGACCCCGTCGTGCCGCCCCGTACGGCGAACCGACCCGAAGCCATGAGGTAACCGGCAGTGACCCCCGCCCCGCCGCCCGACCCGGCCCCCGTAACGCCCGCGCCGCGTACACCGGCCCCCGCACCCACCCGCGTCACCGTCGTGGGCATCGGCGCCGACGGCTGGGACGGGCTGCCGGCCGCGTCCCAGGAGGCGCTGCGCGGCGCCGGGACGCTCATCGGCGGCGCGCGGCAGCTCGACCTGCTGCCCGCCGAGTGCGCGGGCGAGCGGGTGCCGTGGCCGTCACCGCTGCGGCCCGCCGTACCGGGGCTCCTCGCCGCGCACGCCGGGCGCGAGGTGTCCGTGCTGGCCAGCGGCGATCCGATGTTCCACGGCATCGGGCGGACGCTCACCGAAGTGCTCGGCGAGGCGGATGCCGCGCCGCCGCGCGTGCTGCCGCACCCGTCCTCCGTCTCGTACGCGTGCGCCCGGCTCGGCTGGCCCGTTGAGGACACCGAGGTCGTCACCCTCGTCGGCCGCCCCCTGGCGGGCCTGACGGGCGCCCTGCACGACGGCCGCCGTCTCCTCATCCTCTCCGCGGGCGCCGGCACCCCGGCCGAGGTCGCCGAACTGCTGCGCGAACGCGGCTTCGGGCCGACCCGGATGCGCGTACTGGAACAGCTCGGCGGCCCGCGCGAACGCCATACCGAGGCCACGGCGGCCGCGGACTGGCCGCCACCGCCCGCCGACGGCAGCGACCCGGTGCACGCCATCGACCCCCTCAACGTCATCGCCCTGGACTGCGCCCGCGCCCCGGAAGCCCTCCGGCTCTCCGCCGCCCCCGGCCTGCCCGACGCCGCGTACGAGCACGACGGCCAGCTGACCAAACGCCACGTACGCGCCGCCACGCTCGCCGCACTGGCCCCCGCGCCCGGCGAACTGCTGTGGGACATCGGCGGCGGCTCCGGCTCCATCGGCATCGAGTGGATGCGTACGCACCGGGCCTGCCGCGCCGTCGCCGTCGAGCGGGACGCCGTACGGGCCGGACGCATCACCCGCAACGCGGACGCGCTCGGCGTACCGGCACTGCGCGTGATCACCGGACCCGCGCCCGAAGCGCTCGTCGGCCTGCCCACCCCGGACGCCGTGTTCATCGGGGGCGGCCTGACCGCGCCCGGCCTCCTGGAGGCGTGCTGGGCGGCGCTGCCCCCGGGCGGCCGGCTGGTCGCCAACACCGTCACGCTGGAGTCCGAGGCGCTGCTCGCCGACTGGTACCGGCGGCACGGCGGCGAACTCGTCCGGCTCGCGGTCGCGCACGCCGTACCGGTGGGCGGCTTCACCGGCTGGCGGCAGGCCATGCCGGTCACCCAGTGGTCGGTCACCAAGGCCCCGGCCGAAGCCTCCAATGCCTCCTCCGCCTCCCTCGCCTCTGACGCCCCCTCTGCCCCTGGAGACGCACAGTGACCGTCCACTTCATCGGCGCCGGCCCGGGCGCCGCCGACCTGATCACGCTGCGCGGCGCCCGTACGCTGGCCCGCTGCGAGGTCTGCCTCTACGCGGGCAGCCTGGTGCCGCGCGAACTCCTCGACGAGTGCCCGCCCGGCGCCCGCCTGATCGACACCGCCAAGCTGGACCTCGACCAGATCACCGCCGAACTGGTCCGCGCCCACCAGGCCGGCCAGGACGTCGCCCGCCTGCACTCCGGCGACCCGTCCGTCTTCAGCGCCGTCGCCGAGCAGATGCGCCGCCTGGACGCGGCGGGCGTGCCGTACGAGGTCGTTCCCGGCGTGCCGGCGTTCGCCGCCGCGGCGGCCGCGCTCAAGCGCGAACTGACCGTCCCCACCGTCGGCCAGACCGTCATCCTCACCCGCGTCGCCCAGCAGGCCACCCCCATGCCCGAGGGCGAGGACCTGGCGACCCTGGGCCGCAGCGGCGCCCTCCTGGTCCTGCACCTCGCCGCCCGCTACGTGGACCGGGTCGTCGGCGAACTCCTGCCGCACTACGGCGCCGACTGCCCCGCCGCGGTCGTCGCGATGGCCTCCCGCCCCGACGAACTGGTCCTGCGCGGCACCCTCGCCGACATCGCGGACCAGATGAAGGCGGCGGGCGTGGTCCGTACGGCGGTCATCATGGTCGGCCGCACGCTGGGCGCTTCGCAGTTCCGCGACAGCCACCTGTACTCGACGGAGCGGGAGCGCGACTGCACGGGGAGGTCGGTGGTCACCGAGACCACCGAGGCCGATGGGGCCACTGCGACCACCGAGGCCGCCGACCAGGCGCCGTAACCCCCGGGGCGCCGGCACTCGGGCCCGGCCCTACGGCCCCTTGGCCCCGACCCGCCCCACCACGTTCCCCGCCCGATCGATGCAGATCACGTCGACCGCGACGGGCGCGCCACGCAGGACCGCCAGGGCCTCGTCGCGGGCCCGCGCGGCGACCAGGTCACCGAGCGGCACGCCGCGCGCCGCGCACAGCTGGAGCGCGCCCAGCCCCGTGTTGGCCCCGGCGACCTCGGCCGCCAGCGCCTCGTCCGCACCACCCTGCCGGGCCAGCTCCGCGAGGAACCCCTTGTCCACCTGCGAGCGCGCCGAGTGCAGGTCCAGGTGCCCGGCCGCCAGCTTCGACAGCTTCGCGAAGCCGCCGCAGACCGTCAGCCGGGGTACGGGATGCCGGCGTACGTACTTCAGCACCGCGCCCGCGAAGTCCCCCATGTCCAGCAGCGCGTCCTCGGGCAGACCGTGTTCCGCGACGACGACCTTCTCCGAGGTCGAGCCGGTGCATCCGGCCACGTGCGTACGCCCGGCGGCGCGCGCCACGTCCACACCCCTGCGGATCGAGTCGATCCACGCCGAGCACGAGTACGGCACCACGATCCCGGTCGTCCCCAGGATCGACAGCCCACCCAGAATCCCCAGCCGCGGATTCCACGTACTCCGTGCGATCTCCTCACCGTGATCGACCGACAGCTCGATCTCGACGTCACCGACGCCGCCCCCGTACCGCTGCGCGACCTGCGCCACATGCTCCCGCATCATCTGCCGCGGTACGGGATTGACCGCCGGCTCCCCGACGTCCAACGGCAGCCCGGGGCGGGTGACCGTACCGACCCCCGGCCCGGCCTTGAACACCACCCCGCTGCCCGCCGGAAGGCGCCGCACCGTCGCCCGCACCAGCGCCCCGTGCGTCACATCCGGATCGTCGCCCGCGTCCTTGACGACCGCCGCCATCGCGCTGCCGCCGTCCGCCGCCAGCTCCTCGGCAGCCAACGCGAACGCGGGCGTCTGCCCCTTCGGCAGCGTGATCGTCACCGGGTCGGGGAAGTCCCCGGCCAGCAGCGCCGTATACGCGGCCGTCGTCGCCGCGGTGGCGCAGGCGCCGGTCGTCCAGCCGTGCCGCAGCCCGGTATGCGCAAGCTGCGCCGTACGGCCACCGGCCCCACTTCCCGAGCCTCCCGTACCGTTCCTCTCCGAACCCGCCTCAGCCATGGAGAAGGCCGCCCGCCATGACCGACCCCGCCACCCTTGTCCGTGCCCCCCACATCCTGATCCTCGGTGGCACGACCGAGGCCCGCCGGCTGGCCGCCGACCTGGCGGACCGGCTGCCCGGCCTGCACGTCACCACATCCCTCGCCGGCCGGGTGGCCGCGCCCCGGCTGCCGGCCGGAGAGGTCCGCATCGGCGGGTTCGGAGGCCCGGACGGCCTCGCACACTGGCTGCGCGAGCACGCGGTGGACGCGCTCATCGACGCCACCCATCCCTTCGCCGGCACGATCAGTTTCAACGCGGCACAGGCGGCCGCCACCGCCCATGTTCCCCTGCTCGCGCTCCGCAGGCCCGGCTGGGTCCCCGGCCCGGACGACACCTGGCACCCGGTCGCCTCCCTCCCCGAGGCCGCCGCCGCCCTCCCCGCCCTCGGCCACCGCGTCTTCCTCACCACCGGCCGCATGGGCCTCGCCACCTTCGCCCACCTCACCGACCTCTGGTTCCTCGTCCGCTCCGTGGACGCCCCCGAGCCACCGTTCCCGCCCCGGATGGAGGTCCTCCTCGACCGCGGCCCCTTCACCCTCGAAGGCGAACGAGACCTGCTCCGGGCCCACCGCGTCGACGTCCTGGTGACCAAGGACAGCGGCGCGACGGCCACGGCCCCGAAACTGACGGCGGCGCGGGAGGCGGGGGTGCCGGTGGTGGTCGTACGGAGGCCGGCCGTACCGACCGGCGTCCCGGTGGTGGGGGCGCCTGGGGAGGCGGTGGAGTGGGTTCGGGAACGACTCCTCTGACCTGGCGCGTGGCAGCGGGGCTGCCTTTGTTGCCGCGTCGCTTTTGACGGTACGCATACGCGCGGGCCGTTGTACCGGTGATCCGGGCGGGCCGAGACTGATGGGGCCATGCCACCCGGACAGCGGCCCGGCCGCTGGGGTGGTCACCATGCCTGTTCAGGGGGAGAACTCGTGCTCAAAAGGACCGTCACAGCGACCGCCGTGGCGTGCGGCGCCCTCCTCGGCACCACCCTCGCCGGCCCGGCCGGTGCCGTGGAGGCACCCACCGACAACGGCGGCACGTACCTCAGCCGGCCCGTCCCGAAGGACTCGGCGGAGGTCGCGGACCTGGCCCGGGGGCGCGCCGAGGCCGTCCACGTCCGCACGCCTGCGAACAAGCTCTGCACCGGCACCTGGAAGCACGCCGTGTCCACTGTCACCTTCCAGCGTGCCCACGGAGGCACGCTGGCCTGGGGATTCAAGCTGTCCCACACGTCCCGCGCGAACCTCGGGTCGCCGGTGGTCGTCTCGATGCCGTACGCGTACGTCAACGGGAAATCGATCAACCCGCCGTACAGCCCGCACACCGCCGTCAGCACGTACAACTTCCACGGCAGCATGAAGAAGTACCAGTACACGGGCGGCGGCTCCGGAACCATCGCCACCGGGAACAAGGTCACGTTCTACTGGTTCCTGAAGGGCGCCAAGCCGAACACGGCGGCCGACCGCTACATCACCTGCAAGGTCCCCAAGCCCGGGAGCGCGTGACCTGCCATGAGCCGTAAGCCCCGCACCACTGCCACCGTCCGCGTGCTGGACGGCCGTCACGAGCTCACGCTGCACGGAGTGACCCGTCAGGACGACGCGTTCGGCATCAGCTACACGGTCGCTCCGCCGTTGCCGGACGACTCCGGAGGCGGGGGTGGTGCCGTTCTGCTGATCCTCGAAGCCGAGGACGACCTCGGCAACGAGTACAGCGACTGGGGCGGGGCGTACGGCACCAGCGACGACGGCTCACATACGAACGGCGCACTCACCGCACAACCGGCCCTGCCGGCCGATGCGCGGAGCGTCGCCGTCCACGTCACGTTCTTGCGAGGTGGCGAGGAGTGGACATACGACGTGCCGCTGGACGTGCCGCCGGTCTGACCGGGACGACGCGACGCCCGGGGAGTGCATCAGCTCTGCACGGTGAGGAGATGGTCGTCCAGTTCCGTCACGAAGTGTTCGCCGTGCCAAGGGCGGAGAGCGGGGCGGGCATTGCGTAGACGGAGTGAGGGGGCGCGGCCGTCTATGGCGGTCACCGCGCGGGTGACCAGGGCGCGGAGTTCTGCCAGTTGGCGGTCGCTCTCTCCGTGGTGGGCCAGTGCGGTGAGGAGTTCGGTGAAGTCGCTGCCGGGGGCGAGGTGCGGGGTGCCGTCGGCGGCGCGTGCGTAGAGATGGGCCGGCAGGAGTTGGTAGTGGTGGCCGGGGTGGACCGGGTTGGTGCCGTTCTCCCAACGCGAGACGCTGCGCTGCACGCTGACGGTGGGCACAGCGAGCGGTATGCCCAGCTCGGCTCCGGTGTCGGCGAGGGCTCGGGACAGATCGGCCAGGGACCAGCCACGGGACTTGCGCAGGCGCTTCAGTGTGCGGGCGCCGACGGCGGTGTCACGCGCGTTCATGGGCACATGATGCCCGTACGGCAGCTCAAATCGGCACGATGAGACGGGGTTTGCCGAGGGAAGGCGTATAGTCGAGAGTTTGCCAGGTGCCGGTTCTTCCGGTTGCCGGGTCGTGTCTGCGAGCGGGAACCCGATGGTCAGTTCGCTGTGGTCCACCATCCATCGGTTACGTGCGTGGTAAGCGGCGGAGTGAAGTGCGGGAGCCCGTAGTTCCACTACTTCGGTGATACGGCTCCGGCATTGCTCGACGGCCTGTCGTGCCTCTTCCGGCTGTTGCGCGGCGGTCGTCGGCACGGCCAGGGTGATGGCGGCGCGGGAGTCGGCCGCGAGCCACAGCAGTGCGAGGGAGTCGATGCCTTTCGCGCCGCCGATGAAGAAATGGGAGCGGGCGGTGGCGAAAGGGGCGAGGTAGGCGGTGAAGCGCGTCTCGTACCACTGGTCCGAGTGGTGGCCGGTGGAGCGGGTACCGGTGACGGTGATGGTGCTGCGCATGATCAACCCCGTGTCACAGGTTGTCGTCTGCCACTCTCGCCGCAGCCTCGCTGGAATCGGTGCATGGGCACGAAATCACCCTCGCCGCGCGCCACGGCCGCCTGCAACGAGACCCTCCGGACCGGCGGGCGGCCAGCCTCCCCGCTCGCATTCATCTATGACCGCAGTGCGACAAGGTCGCACAGCCTCCTCGACCTGCGGCTCACCGGCTGCCAGAACCACGCCGGCCGGTGGGGCTGGGAAGTGGCCGGTACGTGGGTCGACCTCGGTGACCACGCCATCGACATTCAGCGGCCGCAGTTCTGCGAGCTGCTCGAAGCCATGCGGGCAGTGGCGCGATGGCGGAAGGCGATCTGCCTGGTGCACAACTGGGGGCGGCTGGCCCAGGACGGTGACGTACGCCTGCGGCAGCAACAGCGGGTGGCGCAGACGGGTGGCTGCACCGCGACGACATTCGACGAGTCGGACGAACGGTGCCGGAGTGTGCTGACCGGCGTGGGCTGTTGGTAAGGGCGGTGGGCGCGTGAAAGGAATGCGTACGGCACATCCTGCTCGCGCGCTGTTGCCCGCGTCGGAAATCCTGGCCGTGACCGGCTCGGCGGCTTCATACCTCGCTATCCGCAGCCTCCGGGACCGGAGCGACAGCCTCAATGGGTCATCGACCGCACCACGGCGCTCATGATGGAGGCCGGGTTCGTGGTGCCCGTGCCCGTGCGGGGAGATGGGGGTTTCGATACGGACTGGTCCAGGGGCGGGCGGGCCGGGGATCGTGCCCCGCACCCGCCCGTCGCTCCGTCGGTTACCTCTCCGGATACCTCCGAGGCGTCCACACCGTCTCCCGGTCATCCTCGTCCCGCCGTACCGACTCCGTCTGCGACGAGCCGATGAGGAGGATCGTGCGCATGTCGACCTCCTCGGGGGCGAGGTCGGACAGCGGCACTACGCGTACGGACTCGGTCGGGCCGCCCACGTCGCGGGCCATGACCACCGGGGTGTCGGGGGACCGGTGTTCCAGGAGGAGTTCGCGGGCCTTGGCGACCTGCCAGGTGCGGGTGCGCGAGCCGGGGTTGTAGAGGGCCAGGGCCAGGTCGGCGGAGGCGGCGGCGTGGAGGCGGTCGGCGATGACTTCCCAGGGCTTGAGGCGGTCGGAGAGGGAGATGACCGCGTAGTCGTGGCCGAGGGGGGCGCCCGCGCGGGCGGCTGCCGCGTTGGCTGCGGTGACGCCGGGGAGGACGTCGACGGGGAGGGAGCGGTACGGCTCCTGGGCGGCCACTTCCAGGACGGCGGTGGCCATGGCGAAGATGCCGGGGTCGCCGCCGGAGACGACCGCGACCCGGCGGCCGCGGCGGGCCAGGTCGAGGGCGAGTTCGGCGCGTTCGGACTCGACCTTGTTGTCGGAGGCGTGGCGGGCCTGGCCGGGGCGTACGGGGACGCGGTCGAGGTAGGTGGTGTAGCCGACGAGGTCGGTGGCCGAGGCGAGGGCGCCGCGGGATTCGGGGGTGAGCCACAGGGGGCCCGCCGGGCCGGTGCCGACGACCACGACCGAGCCGCTGTCAGGTGCGGGGGGCGGGGTGGCGATGCGGGAGGGGACGACGGCCACCGAGAAGTAGGGGACGGTGGCCGGGTCGACGGAGGTGAGGGGCGCGGTGCGTTCGCCCGGCATCGTGGCGCGTTCGACGTAGTCGGCCTCGGGGAGGCGGCCGGAGTCGGTGAGGGCCTGGTGTACGGAGGGGAAGGTGCGGCCGAGCTTCATGACGACGGCGGCGTCGGTGGCGGCCAGGCGGGCGGTCAGTTCCTCGGTGGGGAGGGTGCCGGGGAGGATGGTGAGGACCTCGTCGGCTTCGCAGAGCGGCTTGCCGAGGCGGGCCGCGGCGGCGCTGACCGAGGTGACGCCGGGGATGACCTCGGTTTCGTAGCGGTCGGCCAGGCGCTGGTGCATGTGCTGGTACGAGCCGTAGAAGAGGGGGTCGCCCTCGGCGAGTACGGCGACGGTGCGGCCCGCGTCGAGGTGGGCGGCGAGGCGGGCGGCGGCTTCGGTGTAGAAGTCGTTGAGAGCGCCTCGGTAGCCGTCGGGGTGGTCGGGCGTCTCGGTGGTGACCGGGTAGATCAGGGATTCTTCGTGGTGGTCCGGGCGGATGTGGCGCTCGGCGATCGAGCGGGCGATGGAGCGGCCGTGGCGGGCGCTGTGATACGCGATCACGTCGGCCGAGGAGATGACGTCGACGGCGCGCAGGGTCATCAGGTTCGGGTCGCCGGGGCCGAGGCCGACGCCGTACAGGCGTCCTGGGGCAGGGGAGGACTGCTCGGCTGTGCGGCCGGCGGTGTGCTGCTCGGTCACTCTTCCACGCTCGCTATCGCGTTGATCGCTGCCGCGGCCATGGCGCTGCCGCCGCGCCGCCCGCGTACCACCAGGTGTTCCAGGCCCGAGGGGTGCTGGGCCAGCGCGTCCTTCGACTCGGCCGCGCCGATGAAGCCGACCGGGATGCCGATGACGGCGGCCGGGCGGGGCGCGCCCTCCTCGATCATCTCCAGGAGGCGGAAGAGGGCGGTGGGGGCGTTGCCGACGGCGACCACCGCGCCGTCCAGGCGGTCGCGCCACAGTTCGAGGGCGGCGGCGCTGCGGGTGGTGCCCATGCGCTTGGCCAGGTCCGGTACGGACGGGTCGGCGAGGGTGCAGAGCACGTCGTTGCCGGCGGGGAGCCGCTTGCGGGTGACGCCGCTGGCGACC
This sequence comes from Streptomyces sp. NPDC033221, assembly GCF_055577005.1. NCBI lineage: Bacteria > Bacillati > Actinomycetota > Actinomycetes > Kitasatosporales > Streptomycetaceae > Streptomyces > Streptomyces sp. NPDC033221. Next base: position 249,852 of record NZ_JBVIQN010000008.1, read on the forward strand.
ATGTTCGCGTCGCAGAGGATGGGGGCGCCGCCGCGCAGGGCCTCGCTCGCGCGGGCGACGACCTCGGGGGAGTACGCCAGGTCGCGTACGAGGTCGGTCATGCCGCAGGCGTGGATCATCCGGACCGCGACCCTGCTGACGTCGTCGGGCAGGTGCGCGAGGTCCGCCTCGGCGCGGATGGTGGCGAAGGACTGGCGGTAGATCTCCGCGCCGTCCTTCTCATAGTCGAACTCGCTCACTGTGCTTCGTTGCCCTCGGTCATGTTGTTGTGCGGTCGGTCGCGCGGGCCGACGCGACGGCGTCGGCGAGGCGGTCGGTGTCGGTCAGGGGGATGGTGGTCGCGTCGGGCGCTCCGTGCCGGGTGCCCCGTACGGACACCTCGTAGGCGTCGCCGGTGGCCACGACATCGACCCACTCGCCGTGCGGGTGGCCGCAGCGGCGGGCGCAGCCCGACCAGTGGACGGGCAGCAGCCCGGGACCGGCCTCGGGACCGCCGGTGCCGCCCTCGCGCAGGGTGGCCACCGCGTCCGCCCGTACGTCGGCCAGGGCTTTGGCGCAGCCGGGGCGGCCGGTGCAGGCGCCGAGGCCGTACCAGGGGGAGGCCGGGTCGGTGACCAGGCCGGCCGTGGCCAGTTCGCGCAGCCGGGCTCCGGCCGTCTCGGGAGACAGGCCGGGGACGACCACGCCGCGCCAGGGTGTCATACGCAGTTCGGCGGAGGCGGCGTGGGCCAGTTGCCGGAGCTGCGCGGTGGTGAGGCGGCCGAGGGGCGCGAGGAGGGAGAGGGCGTGGGTGCCGTCGGGGGAGACGGTCACTCCAGGGCGGGGTGGGGCGGGTGCTGTTGCCGAGGGCACCGGGGCCGTCGGGTACGGCTGCGAATCGGGCTCCTGGAGACGCGTACGCAGCAACGCGCGCACCGCCGCGGCGTCGTACCCGGGCGGCAGTTCCCGTACGCGCCAGGAGCCGTTGCCCGCCTCCTGGGCGACGGAGAGGAAGGCTTCTGCGGCGGCGAGGGCCGCGCGGGGCGCGTCGGGGCCGGGGAGCCGCAGTGCCTCGGTGTCGTCGCCGACGTGCAGCAGCGCCGTGCCGCCGGGTTCTGCGATCAACGTCACATCGCCGCCGAGCGCGGCCGTGTCGCCGCGGCCGTCGTCCAGCGCGAAGAGGAAGCGGCCGGACAGGGCGGGGGCCGTGTCGCTGGCGCACAGGAGAAGGTCCAGTTCACGGGCCCATTCCTGGACGGCGGCGCCGCCGTCCGCGCCTTGCCCGTCGAGTCCGGCGAGGGGGGAGGCGACGATGTTGCGTACGCGTTCGTGGCGGTCGGAGGGGAGCAGGCCGGCGGCGCGCAGCAGGTCGGCGAGGGGGGCGGCGCTGTCTTCGGCGAGGCCGCGCAGCTCCGCGTTGCCGCGGGAGGTGAGGGAGAGGTGGCCGTCGCCGTGGCGGTCCGCGGCGTCGGCCAGCATCTCGCACTGAGGGGGCGTCAGCAGGCCTGCGGGGAGCCGGAGTCGGGCCAGGGCGCCGTCGGCGGCGGAGTGCAGCCGCAGCGCTCCGGGGCAGGCGTCGCCGCGGTCCCGTACGCAGGCGGCACCGCTGTCCCGTACGAGGGATTCGTCCCGATGCGGGGGTATCGCGGGGGTGGGCGGCATGGCGGCGAGCATACCGACGATGGCCCGGGCGGTCCCCGCCCGCCATCCGGGCGCAGCCCTTACTATGCAGGTCGGTGGGTCAGCTGGCCCACCGGACGCCATCGACGGCGCCAAGGGAGGAAGCCCGGTGAGAATCCGGTGCGGTCCCGCCACTGTGAGCCCGGCCACCGCCGGGCGAGCCAGGAACTCCCGCCGTCCGTGAACACCGCCCGGGGCGCGGACCCCGAGGAAGGCCAGACGCCGCAATGATCCTGCTGCTGTCGACGTCCGACACCGACCTGCTCAGCGCCCGTGCGGCCGCCGGTCCCGTGCCGTACCGGCTCGCCAATCCCGCCCGCCTCGACCTCGCGGAGCTGCCCGCGCTCCTGGACGGCGCCGACCTGGTCGTCGTCCGTCTGCTGGGCGGGCTGCGCGCCTGGCAGGAGGGGCTGGACCAGCTCCTCGCGGCCGGCCAGACCCGGCCGGTCGTGGTGCTCACCGGCGAACAGGCACCGGACGCCCAGCTCATGGAGGCGTCCACCGTCCCCATCGGCATCGCGGCCGAGGCGCACGCCTACCTGGCGCACGGCGGCCCGGCCAACCTGGAGCAGCTGGCCCGCTTCCTGTCCGACACCGTGCTGCTGACCGGTCACGGCTTCGAGCCGCCCGCCGCCGCGCCCTCCTGGGGCCACCTGGAGCGCTCGAAGCACCTGGCGGCCGAGGCGCGTACCGGTGCGGAGGTCGTGGCCCGTACGGACGACACGGGTGCCGCGACCGGCCCGCTGGTCGCCGTGCTCTACTACCGCGCCCACCACATGAGCGGCAACACCGGCTTCGTCGAGTCGCTGTGCGAGCGGATCGAGGAGGCCGGCGGGCGGCCGTTGCCGCTGTTCGTCGCTTCGCTGCGGGCGCCCGAGCCGGAGCTGATCGAGGAGCTGCGCGCCGCCGACGCGATCGTGACGACCGTGCTGGCGGCGGGCGGCACCAAGCCCGCCGAGGCGTCGGCCGGCGGCGACGACGAGTCCTGGGACGCGGGCGCGCTGGCCGCGCTGGACGTGCCGATCCTCCAGGCCCTGTGCCTGACCGGGCCGCGCAGTGCCTGGGAGGAGAACGACGAGGGCCTGTCGCCGCTGGACGCGGCCAGCCAGATCGCGGTGCCCGAGTTCGACGGCCGCCTGATCACCGTCCCGTTCTCCTTCAAGGAGACCGACGAGGACGGCCTGCCGGTGTACGTCGCCGACCCCGAGCGCGCCGCCCGGGTCGCCGGCATCGCCGTACGCCACGCCCGGCTGCGCCACATCGCGCCCGCCGACAAACGTCTGGCGCTGGTGCTGTCCGCGTACCCGACCAAGCATTCGCGGATCGGCAACGCGGTGGGGCTGGACACTCCGGCGAGTGCCGTTGCGCTGCTGCGGCGGCTTCGGGAGGAGGGGTATGACTTCGGTGACGAGGCCGTGCCCGGTCTGGAGTCCGGTGTCGGTGACGAGCTGATCTACGCGCTGATCGAGGCCGGCGGCCACGACCAGGAGTGGCTCACCGAGGAGCAGCTCGCCCGCAACCCCGTCCGCATCCCCGCCGCCGATTACAAGCGCTGGTACGGCACGCTGCCGCAGGAGCTGCGCGAGCAGGTCGAGGAGCACTGGGGCCCGCCGCCCGGCGAGATGTTCGTGGACCGGAGCCGGAACCCGGACGGCGACATCGTGCTGGCGGCCCTGCGCCGCGGCAATCTGCTCATCCTCATCCAGCCGCCGCGCGGCTTCGGCGAGAACCCGATCGCGATCTACCACGACCCCGATCTGCCGCCGTCGCACCACTACCTGGCCGCTTACCGCTGGATCGCCGCCTCCCAGGAGGACGGCGGCTTCGGCGCCGACGCCATGGTGCACCTGGGCAAGCACGGCAACCTGGAGTGGCTGCCCGGCAAGAACGCCGGCCTGTCCGCCGCCTGCGGCCCGGACGCGGCCCTCGGCGACCTGCCGCTGATCTACCCGTTCCTGGTCAACGACCCGGGCGAGGGCACCCAGGCCAAGCGCCGGGTGCACGCCACGCTGGTCGACCACCTCGTGCCGCCGATGGCCCGTGCCGAGTCGTACGGCGACATCGCGCGCCTGGAGCAGCTGCTCGACGAGTACGCGGCGATCTCCGCCATGGACCCGGCGAAGCTGCCCGCCATCCGCGCGCAGATCTGGACCCTGATCCAGGCCGCGAAGCTGCACCACGACCTCGGTCTGGAGGAGCGCCCGGACGACGAGGGCTTCGACGACTTCCTGCTGCACGTCGACGGCTGGCTGTGCGAGGTCAAGGACGCGCAGATCCGTGACGGGCTGCACGTCCTCGGCGGCGCGCCCGCCGGTGAGGCGCGCGTCAACCTCGTACTCGCCATCCTGCGTGCCCGGCAGATCTGGGGCGGTACGTCCTCGCTGCCGGGGCTGCGCGAGGCGCTGGGCCTGGACGAGTCGGCGGCGACCCGGACGACCGCCGACGCGGTCGAGGAGCAGGCCCGCGGGCTGGTGCAGGCCATGGACGACGCGGAATGGGACCTGGCCGCCGTCGAGCGGGTCACCGCGGAGCTGCCGGAGGCGCAGCGCGAGCCGGTGGCGGCGATTCTCGCCTTCGCCGCCCGCGAGGTCGTACCGCGCCTGGCCGCCACCACCGACGAGATCGACCACGCCGTGCACGCGCTGGCCGGCGGCTTCGTCCCGGCCGGTCCGTCCGGCTCGCCGCTGCGCGGCCTGGTCAACGTCCTGCCGACCGGCCGCAACTTCTACTCGGTCGACCCCAAGGCGGTGCCCAGCAAGCTCGCCTGGGAGACCGGCCAGGCGCTCGCCGACTCGCTCCTGGAGCGCTACCGCGCCGACCACGGCGACTGGCCCACCTCGGTTGGTCTGTCCCTGTGGGGTACGAGTGCGATGCGTACCTCCGGTGACGACGTGGCCGAGGCGATGGCGCTGCTCGGCATCCGGCCCGTCTGGGACGACGCCTCGCGCCGCGTGACCGGCCTGGAGCCGATCCCGGCCGACGAACTGGGCCGCCCGCGCGTCGATGTGACGCTGCGTATCTCCGGCTTCTTCCGCGACGCGTTCCCGCACGTCATCGGCCTGCTGGACGACGCCGTACGGCTCGCCGCGTCCCTGGACGAGCCCGCCGACGTCAACTTCGTCCGGGCCCACGCCCAGGCCGACCTGGCCGCGCACGGCGACGAGCGGCGCGCCACCACCCGTATCTTCGGCTCCCGCCCCGGCACGTACGGCGCGGGCCTGCTCCAGCTCATCGACTCGCGCGACTGGCGTACGGACGCCGACCTCGCCGAGGTCTACACGGTGTGGGGCGGCTACGCGTACGGGCGCGGGCTGGAGGGCTGCCCGGCGCGCGAGGAGATGGAGACCGCGTACAAGCGGATCGCGGTGGCGGCGAAGAACACCGACACCCGCGAGCACGACATCGCCGACTCGGACGATTACTTCCAGTACCACGGCGGCATGGTCGCGACCGTCCGCGCGCTCAAGGGCACCGCGCCCGAGGCGTACATCGGCGACTCGACCCGCCCCGAGACGGTCCGCACCCGCACGCTGGTCGAGGAGACCTCCCGGGTCTTCCGCGCCCGCGTCGTCAACCCGCGCTGGATCGAGGCGATGCGCCGCCACGGCTACAAGGGCGCCTTCGAACTCGCCGCGACGGTCGATTATCTGTTCGGGTACGACGCCACGACCGGCGTCGTTGCCGACTGGATGTACGACAAGCTGGCCCAGACCTATGTCCTGGACCCGGAGAACCGCGCCTTCCTCCAGGAGGCCAACCCCTGGGCCCTGCACGGCATCGCGGAACGCCTCCTGGAGGCGGAGTCGCGCGGCATGTGGGCCGAGCCGGACAAGGAGACGCTGACGGCGCTCCGGGAGGCGTTCCTGGAGACCGAGGGCGACCTGGAGGACCAGGGCTGATACCCGGGACTCCGATACGACGGCGGAGCGCCGGGCGGGCTGAGTGATCAGCCCGCCCG